>JALSTC010000291.1 GCA_026983935.1 Ardenticatenia bacterium | reverse complement strand
TTTCTGCCCGATCCAGTCCAACGTCGGGTTCTGGGTGTCAAGCCCCAGAACACGGGCAAGCAGCAGCGTATCGGCCTCTTCAAACTCAATCAGGCCAAGGATAAAAGGCGTCTGGGGCAGGAACTCCTCAGAGCCAAAGTAGCAGACCGTAAAGGCATGCAGCTTGCCGGTTGTGGGTAGAACAATCCACTTCGTTTCATCACCGGTGTACATATCATGCCCGCGCGGCGTGGCATACGTGTATCCGGTCTCCGGGTCCTGGCATCCCAGCAGAACGGCATTCGCCAGCCCGGCGAACCAGGGAGAATCCTGTCCGTAGCTGTGAATATAGTCAATCGCATAAGGTTGTTTGATGATGATCGGCCGCATTGTCTTCAGGCCAGCCAGTGCCGCCTCGTCCAATTCACCCGGAAATGGTACGTTGAACAATATCTGCCCATCATCTGTTTCTGGCATTTTGGTCACAGGAGCCATGACTGTGTTTCTCCTTAGGCTGGGGTTGTCCTGACAAGAATCTACCGCGTTAGTCTTCCGCTTCCAGAATCGAGACGGTGACATATGTACCCGTCCCGGCATGGCTGTGAATCGCACCGCGTCGGGCGTCCTTTACCTGCAAAGTGGCGTCCCCAAAATGCTGTTTGATGGTGCCCTGGAGCTGCCAGACTGCAAATACAGCCTGCATTAAACCAGTCGCACCTACCGGATGTCCGCAGGCAATCAGGCCGCCGGATGGATTGACCGGGCAAACCGGCGCTTCTGGCAGGTTTAGACCATAATCCACGCCGGGCATAAATGCTTTGCCGCTGGCAGCGAAGGAGCCACCCTCACCATACCGGCACAGCCCCATATCCTCATAGGTTTGAATCTCGCTGGAGGTATAGGCATCATGCAGTTCGACAAAATCAATCTCGTGCAGCGGGTCTTCGATTCCGGCACGTTCGTATGCCCGCTTGCTGGCCATGCGCCCCGCCCGGAAGGAATGCACACCGGGATAACGGAACCCTTTATCCCACAGGTCTTTGTAGTAAGCACGAGTCTCCGGCGTATCCTCGCCCGGCAGGAGATTATATTTCAGGAAATCCTCATAGCTCTGATGCGGACGGTCAGCCATGCGCATCGCATCTGTGCCGCGCCCGATAGCACTGACTCTGACACGCGGGAGTGTCCGACCTGCTGCTTGTTCCAGCTTCGCCAGCCCTTCCTCGCTGCATAGAATCACCGCAGCCGCGCCATCACTCATCACGCAGATATCCAGCCTGGTCAGCGGCCAGGCAACCATGGGAGCACTGCGCACATCCTGGATGGAAAGCTTGCGCTTTTTTTGACTGTAGGGATTGTAATAGGCGTTCGCATGGTTTTTGACCGAGACATGCGCCAGTTGCTCAGCCGTCGTGCCGAATTCCTTCATATGCCGGGTAACCATCATGGCATAGTAACCACTATAGAACCCGCCGACCGGATAATCGAAGCTCACATCCGAAGCCAGCGCAATGAACTCATTGCCCTTCCAGGTATTGACATGACTCATCGTTTCGAAGCCATAGGCCAGGCAGATGTCCATGTCACCGGAAGCAACTGATTTCCAGGCTTCCTGAAAGCAAAGTCCACCCGTTGCCCCACCGCCCTCAACACGGTGCGACGGTTTGGGACAAAGCCCCAGGTAATCCTGCACCATGATGCCCGCCATTAACTGACGGGTGAAGTGATCCGAAAAATAAGAGGCAACCGAACCATCAACGAGTTCGATAAATTGTTTATGCTCCAGGCCCAAATCCTGGAGGGCGTAATCATACGCTTCCTTGACAATTGCCGGGAAAGTTTTGTCCGGACGGGCTTTGGTGAACTTCGAGACACCGCCCGATACGGCATATACCGTCCGCATAGACTTTCGCCTCCTGAATATCGCGGTCACAATGCAGGGTCATTATACCCCGATTGTACAAATTGCCCTGCTTACTTGTAGCAGATATACAATGCACGCTTATTTCGTGCCACCCACACCTGAGTCTCTCTTCGCCGGACTGCGCTTCTCCGGGAGACACACAACCACGAATTGCAAAAGGACACCATCGCACTACAATCGAAATACAACGGCGTCTCATACACATGGACAAAGGTGACTCGATGTCCCCACGATTGCAGCGCCTCCTGACGCTCTTCCTCATCGCATATTTCATCCTGCTGGGAGGCACAGTCTACACCGAAAACAATGCCATCTTGCGCGTCTTTCATCAAGTTTTCACCGCGCTGCTGCTGGCCCTCTGGTTGCTCGATCTGTGGCGCAGCGGACGCCCTTTCCCCAAGACGCCGCTCGACTGGCCGCTGGTTGTGTACCTTGGGGTACGTCTTCTGGCAGCACTGTTCGCCCTCGATCCGCGTGTTAGCATGGAAGCGTTGTGGCAGACGCTGACTCATGTGCTGGGTTTCTATCTGCTCGTTGATCTGATGCGCCGGGGGCGGCAGCGCTGGGTCATGGAAGGGTTGTTTCTGGTCGGCGGAGTCGTTGCCACGCTCAGCGGCATCGAGATCACTGCCTGGTATTTTGGCCTGCCACTGCTGCCACAGTTCGTCCAGGGCTGGCCACAGATTCACGGTTTGACGATCCCGCCCACGATCCACAAAGTCGCGCTGGCGCTGACCGTCTCCACCTGGGTGGGGAACTTCAGCGCCGTCATAATCCCGCTGACTGCTGCCTGGGCAATGACTGCCCGTCAGCGCGACCTGCGGCGCGGCCTGTGGCTGCTTTGCCTCGCTTCAACCGGTGTGCTGATTCTGAGTGGGTCGCGTGGGGCACTGCTTGGATTTGGCGCGGCGGGGGGCATCTGGCTGCTGATCTGGCTGCTGCAGGAAGACACCCGGCAGCATTTCCCCGCTGCATTACGCCCACTGCTGAATCGGAGAATCCTGCTGTCTCTGGCGGCACTTATCGGCGCAGCATCGCTTGCACTTATCTTCTGGGTCACGGTGCGTGCCCCTCGCAGTGGGGACATCAATCGCATTGATCTTTGGGAAAGCGCCATTGAAATGACCCGCGATCATCCGCTGCTTGGCGTCGGGCCGCGTCAGTATGCTTCAGCCTTACGCCAATATGGGGCACCTGAACTCTCTCGCAGCCAGGATCACCTGCTCACCGCGCACAATCTGCCACTGCATACCCTGGCCGAGACGGGGATACTCGGTTTTGCGGCCCTGCTCCTGCTGGGAGCTATGTTCATCTCTGGCTGGTGGTATGCCTGGCAGAAGGGAACGCCAGGGCGTCGGCGTCGGCTGGAAGGTGCACTGGCAGCACTGACTGCTTTTGGCGTCCACAATCTTGTGGATACCTTCCCTCTGACGCCCCAACTGCTGCCGATCCTGATCATCATGGC
>JALSTC010000290.1 GCA_026983935.1 Ardenticatenia bacterium | reverse complement strand
TCAAGGGCAAAGCTGCGCTTTGAAGGCCAGATGCGGTTTTTGGGTGGAATCTTGCTGGCCGTGTACAGCTTCTTTTCCGGGTGTGCCCGCACCAGTTGTCCCAACAGCGATTCGCTGTGCCCTTCACCGTAGGCGTAGGCCGTGTCAAAGAAGTTGCAGCCGAGTTCAACGGCACGTTCCAGCGAACGCATGGACTCCTTATCATCGGAGCCGGTCCATCCGGCCATACCCCACATGCCATAGCCGATTTCGCTGACCTGCCAGCCGGTGCGTCCGAATCTTCGATACTGCATCAGACTGTCTCCCTTGTGAATGAGTAGTTACTGAAACTTATCCATAGTATACTCACAGGTATAAAATTGTAGTAATTTTAGCCGGCGGTTTTGGTGGCTGCATCTGCCTGGCGAAGTGCGAAGCACGTTGTGGAGAGATGACAATGATTGAAAAACTGACCTTTGGTCGCACGGGACATATGAGTACACGCACACTTTTCGGGGCAGCCGCGCTCAGCCGTGTGACGCAGGCAGATGCCGATCGTACGCTGGATGTGCTCCTGCAGTACGGCGTGAATCATATTGACACCGCCGCCAGCTATGGGGATGCTGAACTGCGCATCGGCCCCTGGATGGAGAAGCATCGGAGTGACTTCTTCCTGGCTACAAAGACGGAAAAGCGCACCTATCAGGAAGCGTGGGAGGAACTGCAGCGTTCCCTGGATCGGCTGCGCGTGGATTACGTAGACCTGTGGCAGATGCATATTCTGGTTGATCCTGATGAGTGGGAAGTCGCCATGGGGCCGGGTGGGGCGCTGGAAGCCTTCATTGAGGCACGGGAGAAAGGGCTGGTGCGTTTTCTGGGGGTCACCGGCCATGGCGTGACCGTGGCCGCCATGCACATGCGCAGCCTGGAGCGCTTCGATTTTGATTCTGTGCTGCTGCCCTACAACTATGCAATGATGCAGAATCCGCAGTATGCGGCAGACTTTGAGGCGCTGCTCGCGGTGTGCCGGGAACGCAACGTGGCTGTACAGACGATCAAGTCGCTGGCACGCGGCCCCTGGGGGGACAAGCCCAGGACGTGGGCGACCTGGTATGAGCCGCTTGAGGATCAGGCAGAGATTGATGCGGCGGTACACTGGGTGCTCAGCCGTCCCGGCATCTTTTTGAACACGGTGGGCGATATTGATCTGCTGCCGAAGGTGCTGGATGCCGCCAGTCGCTTCCGGCAGTATGAATCCGCGGGGGAGCTGGAGCCTGAGTTGGCAGCGATGGGCCTGACGCCGCTTTTCGTCGCGTGAGGGTATGAGGCTGGCGGCATGACAAAAGAAGCGCCACTTGGTCACCATGCCGTGTGGCGCTTTCGTGCCGAAGTATCGGGCGCGCTTATTTCGCCGCTGTGAGCGGGATCACCGCGATAGCTTCACGCTGCGGGGCTTCTTCTGGCAGGCGGCCCTGCATACTCCAGGGGCCTGTCCAGGTGATCTCTACGTCCGCCACCTGGCCGTGCAGGTCGCGCTCGCTTTCCGCAAAAACGAGCTTGTTCTGCGGCGTGCGCCCGCGCCATTTGCCCTTGCGCTTTTCCTCAAAGAGCACCGGTACGGTTTCACCCAGGTAGCGGCTGTTGATTTCCGCCACAATGCGGCTTTGCAGGTCGTCAAGTGCTTTGCGGCGGCGTTCTTTCTCTTCCGGTGGCACGTCGTCCGGCATAGTGCGGGCGCTGACCGTCTGCGGGCGCGGGCTGTATCTGGCAATATGGGCCTTGTCCAGCTTGAGTTCGGCCAGAATGTCATAAGTGCGCTGAAATTGTTCTTCGGTTTCGCCGGGAAATCCGACGATGATGTCGGTGTTGATCGCCACGTCCGGGATGCGCTCCCGGATTTTGTAGACCAGGCGGCGGTAATCGTCGGCGGTGTAGCCGCGTTTCATGCGCTGCAGGACTTCATCGTCGCCTGCCTGGATGGGCACTTCGATGTGGGGCATGACGCGCGGCAGTTCGGCGACGGTTTCCAGCAGCTTGTCGGTCATCCAATTGGGATGGCTGGTCAGGAAGCGAATGCGGGCCAGTCCTTCTTCCTCGGCGATGTCATGCACGATGCGCAGCAGGTCGGCCAGATCGGGGCCGTCAGGCACATCTTTGCCATAGCGATCCACGATCTGTCCCAGCAGCGTGATCTCTTTCACGCCTTGCCGGGCCAGGCTGCGCACTTCGGCCACAATCTCCCCGACGCTGCGGCTGCGTTCCACGCCGCGCCGGAAAGGAATGATGCAGAAGGCGCAGGCATGTGAACAGCCGTAGACGATCGGCACATGGGCGCTGACCAGCTTCCCGCGCTCATGCAGCGGCAGGATCAACTCTTCATCCTGCAGGGCATCGCGTTCTGCGCGGGCAGCGTTCTCTGCGGCCACGGCCTCGGCCTCAACACCACGTTCTTGAAGAAATGCGAGCATTGGCTCCGGCTCAGAGGGGGGCATGAATACATCCACGTAAGGGAGCTTCTTCCGCAGCCGCAGCGGGTCACGCACACCGACAAGGCAGCCCATCAGGCCGATGATCTTGTCCGGGTGCTTCTCTTTCAGCGGTTTGAGCTGCTGCAGCCGCCCATAGGCCTTATCTTCGGCGGACTGCCGCACAACACAGGTGTTTAGCACCCAGATGTCGGCGTCCTGCCAGTCTTCCGCAGCATGATGCCCGAGTTTTTCCAGTTCAGAAGCCAACCGCTGGGAGTCGGCCACGTTCATCTGGCAGCCCAGAGTCCAGATATGATAGCGCATTGATTGTGCCGCCTGTCGTTTTACCTATCGCAGATTGAGGGTTATTGTAGCGGCGGCGGGGAGGGCCGTCAATGGCGGTATGAGTGCGGCAGCCGGGCACAGCTTCCCGGCAGGATGATTCATATGCAAGATTTGCGAACAGGTATGTTTGAGTGTGCTATAATCGTCTATCTGAAAGTACCGATAAGCGCGATGCCCGTGTGTATGTGATTGGTTGAGGGTGTATGTTAAACAAGATTGTAAAGACCGTATTTGGTGATCCCAATGAGCGCGAGCTGAACCAGCACCGCGAGGTCGTTGAGCAGATCAACGCGCTGGAGCCGGAGATGCAGGCGCTCAGCGATGCTGAACTTCGCGCCAAGACAGATGAATTCAAAGAGCGCCTTGCCGCGGGCGAGACGCTCGATGATCTGCTGCCGGAGGCCTATGCCGTCGTGCGGGAGGCCTCGGTGCGGACGATCGGGCTGCGGCATTTTGACGTGCAGTTGATCGGCGGGATTGTGCTGCATCAGGGCAAGATCGCCGAGATGAAGACCGGCGAGGGTAAGACGCTCGTTGCCACGCTTCCGCTCTATCTGAACGCGCTGACGGGCCGGGGA
>JALSTC010000289.1 GCA_026983935.1 Ardenticatenia bacterium | reverse complement strand
CACAGACTCAGCATACAGCGTTTTCAGCCGCGGCGTTAAGGGGAAAAATGGCCTACTGCCTGCGCTTTTCAGAGCGCTGCACTTTGATTGTAGCACGACCCATGTCGAGGGATGTCACATTCCGAGTCTGCGTCTGCCATACGGCAGCGGCCCTGTGGGATTTTACATATTTTTTAGACTGTTAATGGCCATTGTGATGTTTAATTTAGGAAAAGCGGGTGGGTTCCTCACCCCCGAAAGTCACTTGTCGGTCTTATTATCGGAGGTATTCATGAGTGGACTGAAACTACGCTGGCTTGTTCTGGCATTATTGGCAGTTATGTTGTTCAGTGTACCGCAGGTGGGTGCACAGGGAACCATATATGTGGTTACCCCGGACAATACGCAGGGCTGGTATGTCGGCCCGGATACTTCCCTGCCCAATACCCCCATCTGGGGTTTTGTGGACGATAACGGTAATCCCGGCCCCGGAAGCCTGCGGGCTGAGATTGTCGCTCCTGGTGGCAACAAGCTGATTGTAGCCCGCCAGGACTTCAGCGGTATTCCCCTGCGCGATTTTAATCTTATCAGCTACCGTACGTTTACGGACCCGACGGCCACGAACGTCAACCAGATTTATCTGAATCTGTACGTCAATGCGGACAATGCGCCGGTGCCCGCCTATGATTACCGGCTGGACTTTGCGCCGACAGGGACTCGTGGTTTATGGCAGACGTGGACGATCACCCCGACCAGCCCCGTATGGCGGGTGTACAGCCGTACTGCCGGAACATGGGTTGCCCACAACGTCTCGATCAATGATTTCCTGTCGAACAGTATATGGGGATGTGGGGCGTGCACCAATCCAACGATCTTCAATCCATGGAATGGCGCGGGGGCCAGCATTGTCTTCAATGCGGGCGATTCGGCGGCTAATTATGTGGGTTTCAAAGGCAATCTGGATTTCATTACCATCAATATGACCGGTCGTCCGATCGTCAGCTATGACTTTGAGCCGCCCGCCAGCGGTTTCTTCTGCTACAATGACGGGCGCGAGAACGCGCTCTGCTGGGAACCCTGGGCCACTGCCGCCGTCTACTGCACCGACGCCGGAATCGATGTTTATGCAATTGATGCCGATGGGCACGGCACGCTGGTGATCCGGGCCACACCGGATGACGTGCAGCGTGTGGGAATTGGGGAGGAGCCGCGCCTGATCGCTTCCAGTCCGGATGATATGATCCGGTTATATCGGCTGGATACGGGAGAATTTCAGGTGAATTCGCCCATGGATGGCGATCTGAATGGCTATGTGTTTATCTGGGATGGCTGCGGTTTCTAGCGCGGGAGATTTTGAAGCACCAGGCCAGAACGCCGGGCGGCTGATGCCCACCCGGCGTTCCTGCCTTTGCTTTGTGAAGAAGCTGTGACGCTATGCGGCGTTTTCGCTTCCTTCTGGCCTGTCTTCCAGCGGAATCAGGGCCACCAGACCAAGGGCGGCCATGTCCGCGAAGAGCAGCGGAGCCAGGAACGGCGCGCCGCGCATGAAACGCTCCGGCACGATCACCCCGCTGCTGGTCAGGTCGGTTTGTGTGTGGAAGACAAACCCCAGCACGCCGACCACGATCAGGGCGATCATGGTGGCGACATAGGTGATATAGTCGCCTTTGCCGGGCTTTTCGATCAGCCCCATGGTGACGGTGCTTACCGTGGCAAAGACACCGACCACCGTCGGTATCCACACCAGCACGTTTTCGAAGTTGAATCGCCCGTGATCCAGCACGCTGCTCAGCGTGGTGGCAAGGATGCCCAGCCCGACCCAGATATAGTACTGTCGTGTCTTGCTGAAGGGCACCTGCCAGCTAAACAGCCCCGGTACGACCATATGGCCGCTGTTAGGCGGGTCTTCATATACGGCGGCGATCACGCCCAGGACACCAACCAGTGAAAAGGTCAGCGGCCCGATGACCGGCGGTGCGAAGATGAACAGCACAACGACCAGAAACGGGTCATCCACGCCGCTGGGCGGGATGGCCCGCTGGACGTGAAAGTACGCTCCCAGCAGGCCAACCACGATGCTGATGCCCAGTACCAGAAACGCCAGCAGTACAGCGTCTCGTCGGCGCTTGAGGGCGATCACACCGGCGATAAGCAGGATAATCCCCGCCGCCGGGCCGAAGATGATCGGTATCCATTCGTACAGCCGGATGGTTCCGTTCATCGCATGCGCCAGATAGATGTCTATCCCCAGGAAGATTTCGTTGATGGCCACCATCAGCAGCATAAGCTGCCCGCGTGTGACGGCGATGCGGCGGCCTGCAACCCAGAGTCCATCTTCAGTGGCGCTGATCAGACGACGTTCGGCCATACTGCCTACTCCGACGTTTCTTCTACTGCGGCTTCAGTCTCTCCCAGGTGCTCGGCTGCATATTCCCGGACTTCGGCCAGATCGTTCAGAATCTCATAGGCGCCGTGCCACTGAGCGTAGTCCGGCCCCTGCATCCAGACCCCGAACTTGGCTGTGCGGCCCCAGTGATGCCAGAGATTGAAGATCGTGAAGTCTATTGGCTCGTCGAACGGCGCATCGGTCAGTGCCCCTGCTTCACGCAACTGTGCGGCGATGTCCTGGCCTTCCTGCGTCCATTCGTTGACGCGCTCGGTGGCGGCGTCGGCGGCGGTGTAGAAGTCCTCCACGAATTCGCGGTTGTGGCACTCCAGGCACACGTTCTGCATCCGCACGGCGTTGTCCGTCCAGCTTGGACGCCGCGAGGAGACCGGGGCGAAGAGGAACCAGGTCAGGCGGTCGCCGACGTCATGCGTCGTGCCGCTCGCCCCAAAGCCGCTCATGTGGCAGATGGCACAGGTCGGTGCCGGGAAGTCTTCGACGGTCAGCGTGCCTGGCTCGGCATCCCAGTTCCAGTTGTCGCCGCCGGTTGAGTAGGCGATGCCATGCGGCGATTCGAAGTAGATTTCGTACTGGGGATGATCGGGGCCGATATGGCAGGCGTTGCAGGTCTCCGGACGGCGAACCTGCTCCAGGCTGAATTCGTGCCGCAGGTGGCACTGCTGGCATTCGCCTACTGAGCCATCTTCATGCGGACGTCCGATGTTGTGGCAGCCGTAGCAGGTGAAGCGCGTCAGGGCGTCGCCTTCCAGCGCCGCGATGGCGTTTCGTGAGCGATCGGGGTTTGGCTGCCCCTCGGTGATGCTTTCGTAGTGGGCCAGAATGTCTTCTGGCAGGTCCTGTGCTCCGGCCACGGCAACGTATGCGGGAATGCTGTGGCGGCTGCGCCCGAACTGCGCGACCTCCGCTGCATGGCATTCTTCGCACATTGCCGGGGTGGGCGAGTTGAGGACATATGTCCCTTCATGTTCGATGGCCCCGGGGTAGTTTTCG
>JALSTC010000288.1 GCA_026983935.1 Ardenticatenia bacterium | reverse complement strand
CGATTGTGCTGGAATCACTGGGTCAGCACAGCATCTGGGCAGAAGCATTTGATGCTGCAGGAAACAGCACCCTCAGTGAGCGCGTAACGTTCACCGTGCGGCGTGGTTCGTAGCTTTTGCCGGGGTTTGTACCGAATAATGATGGGGGGATCATGAAAACGGCACTGCTTCTGGTGGTATTGAGTGTTGTTGTGTTGTTGGGGGCGGCATGTAGCCCGGATGCCAGCGTACCGGAACGCCCGGTGCGCACAGGCGATATTCTGGAAGCGTTCGACTTCAATCGTCCGGGGACTTTTGAGGAAGGCGTTTATGGCCCGGCATCGCTGCGTATCGTGGATGGTACGTATCGCATAGAGGTTCCGCAGGAAGGTGTTCTCTGGGGGCAGGCTGGAACGATCCACACGGACGTGGTGGTGGAAGTACGGGCGTGGGCGCAGTCCAGCACGGACCAGGCGCGCTACGGCGTGATGTGCCGCGCGGATCCTTCCAATGATGGGGACGGCTATTTGTTTGCTATCAGACCGAACGGCAGTTACGCGATCATGCGCGGCGAGGGCGATGGTTATCAGATGCTTGTTGCCGGGGATGCACCAGACGTGATCGCGCCGGATGGCGAAAACACCATCCGCGCTGTATGTGTTGGCAATTATCTGGCACTGTACGTCAACAGGATGTTTTTGACGGCGACGGAGGATGGCGTTTATGCGTCCGGACTGCCCGCGCTGGCCGCCGGGCCGGGGCCAAATGGCACGGTGTCCGCCGTTTTCGATGACCTGGTTGTGTTGGATGTGTCGTTTGCCGAGTAGGATGGGCTGGCTGGCTATGGCAGCCAGCCAAAGGGCGGCTCTTCTTCTGGTGCGTGGGAAGATAGGCGGTGTTCCGACAGGCCCGGGGACACTGCCTGCGCATATTCGCGCCTCTGCTGCTGGCTGATCTGCCGCAGGGTGTGCCCGTAGACCGTCTGATTGCGCCGGGTGCTGTCCAGTGCCAGCCCGGCAATGCCTCGTGCGGCCACGTCTACCGGCAGCGGTGCCCAGCGGGTAAAGGGCCGCCCCAGCAGAGGGATGGCGCCCAGCAAAGCCATCAGGATCAGCAGGGGATTTTGCAGCCTGCCGCGCGGGTAAACCAGCGGGGCGCGGATGATTGTCCAGGCCACACCGCTGCGGTGCAGGTAGCGCTCGGCTTCCCGCTTGCTTTCGATGTAGTCACCCGGCATCCATGGCGCTCCGGCGGCGCTCAGGAACAGCACCCGGTGAACACCATCGCCAATGGCCATGCGGGTGATATTGTGCAGCGAGGTAAAATTGAGGTGGGTGTACGTCAGCCCTCGCGATGGCTGCTGGTGCATCGAGCCGATCAGATGGATCACGGCATCGTGTCCGCGGCTGCGGCCGGTCAGACTGCCGGGATTCCAGGCATCACCTTCGACCAGACGAACCTGTCCTTCTGGATCGTGGAGGCGAAAAGCGGCACCGGGCGGGATCAGGGCAGTGACTTCTGCACCGGCCTGCAGCAGCGCGTAGACGACACCCGTGCCGAGAAATCCGGTGGCACCTGCAACAAATATGCGGCGAGACTGGGTTTGTGCTGGCATGGCAGGGATTGTAGCACGAACGGCTCGGAAATGAATGGCAGAACACAATTTCAGGCATGGGAGCAGTACATTGATAATTCACTTTTGCCCACTGTGCGGAACGCCGACGATCCGGCGTTATGATGGCGGACGTGAGCGAGATGCCTGCCCGTCCTGCGGCTGGGTGCATTACAGTGAGATGGCCGTCGGCGTCGGGGCGCTGGTTTTACGCGGAGAGCGTGTGCTGCTGGTGGAGCGCGGGATTCCACCGGTGGGCCGCTGGACCCTGCCCAGCGGGTGGATTGAGCAGGAGGAGACGTTGGAAACGGCCGTGCGCCGCGAGCTGAAGGAAGAGACGGCGCTTGATGGCCGTGCCCTGGGCGTGATCTGCATCCGCAACATCCCGAAGATGGCGCGTAATGAGCTGTATGTCTGTCTTCTGTGCGAGGTTGCGCCGGATGTGGAGCCAGTCCCTGACGGTGAAGAATCCACGCAGGCACGTTTTGTGCACCCGTCCGAATTCGATTCACTCGATCTTTCGCTGTTCTCGCGCTTTGTGGTGGAGCGCTATCTGGCCCTGCGCCCGCAGCCCTGGCCGCTGACTGCCGACTTTCCGTACAGAGAGGCCTATCCTGACGCGGCGATCTTCTCTCCGTTTTGATTGCCGGCCCTGCAGGTCAGGGTTGTTGCATCTGTGGCTTTAAGGCATACTTTGAAGCGAAAATGCATCCGTTGTACGCTGAGGAAAGGGGATTCTGATGGCCGGTTACGAGGTGACGAAACCGCGACCGGATGTTGTTCGTGTGGCATTCCTGGATAACTGGGATGCCGATACTGAGTCGGCGCAGATGTTCCGGGATGTGCTGGCGAAGCTGGACGAGGCAGAAGACGAAGTGACGCTGCTGATCGTGGCCGGAAAGAATCGCCCTGTGTATGAGGCGATGGCACTGCAGCCAGCACGCGCCATTCTGTACCACGACAACTTGAAGAAAATGATCGTGGTGGCCGATGAAGCGGAGCTGGCCGTGGCGCACATGAATGCCACCCGTGCAGAGCGCGGGATGCCACCCATCCCGATGTTTGCCTTTGCCTCCGAGGGGGAGGCGCTGTCGGAGCTGTAGCGTTTTTACGGCACCACGCCGATTGTCGGCACCAATCGTTCGTAGGTGACGCCCTGGCGACCGCGCCGGTCGCCGGGGCTGTTGTACAGCCCGCCTTCGACGAACAACTGGGTTGATCCCCCGCCGTCCAGATTCACGGCTGCCACTGCCCCCGCTGCCAGCAGTTGTTCGGTCAGCTCATCCAGCGTGGCCCCGACGCTGTCAATGCCTTCCCGTGCAATGCCTTTGCTGGAGCCAGAGATCGCCAGCACGATCAAATTCCCGTCTGCATCAATGCCCAGCCCGATGCGTGCCGCACGGGTGCGGTTGGTGTCGCAGGGATACTCGGTGGGCACGATGCCGAACAGGTAGCGATCTTCGCCCATACGGCTGATCCAGTATTCTTCCTTGTCGAAGGTCGCCGCGGAGAGTACGGATTGCCCATCCTGTATCAGCAGCGGGCCGCACTGCAGCGCCCTGCGAATGCCCTGATGCTCCGGGCGGGCGAAGGTGTAGCGCAGGCTTCCGCCGCGCAGCAGTTCACGCAGTGCCTCGATATTAGGCGCGAGTGATCCGATCTCGCGGAGCGGTTGCCCATCGCTCGAAGCGGCAAAAGAGAGAACGAAGCCGTTCTGTGGGATGAGCAGTCCCCCGCCGCGTTTCCAGCCGGTAATGGCCCGGTCAATTACGGTCAATTCAAAGC
>JALSTC010000287.1 GCA_026983935.1 Ardenticatenia bacterium | reverse complement strand
ACGCCCGCTGCATCAATCAGCAAGTACGCACCCACCTGCTCAAGGCGATAACGCTCATGTACTTCGCGGCCCTCATCGGCCAGCAACGGAAAAGCAATAGGCAGTCGGGCACTCAATTTGAACATGCTCAGCCGGTGGGGCGGATCGATTGCTACAATGGCCACACCCACGCCCTGATCGGCATAGATATTTGCATAGCGCTGCAAACGGTAGATAGCCTGTACACAGGCTGAGCACCACACACCGTGAATGAATGTCAGCAGCACCCCGCCTGCTCCCATCGTCTCTTGTAAAGAGAGGGGCTTACTGCTGTCATCCGGCAAAGTAAAATCAGATACCTGTTCGCCAACCACCGGGCCGAGTTCTTCAGCCATTGCCCTCCACTCTCTTCCAATGTGTATCCGTGTATCCCGCCAGGTTGATTCTCGCTGTTTGTATAGAAGAAAACTTGCCTACCTTCCTTACGTCACGCCAGCGTCCTCAAATATCCGAGAATCGCAACACAAGCTCATCGGCTTCATTGTAGCTGAGATGCGCAAAAAACGGTGTGTCTCCCGGCTTCATGGCCAGGACACGCGGCAGGATTGCTGGCAGGTCCTCGACAAGATCGTAGGCAAATACGCGATCGCGCGGCACCCACTCCAGCCGCCCCTCGCCCGAATCGACAAATTCACGCGACACTGCCTCCGCCCGGAAAATCAGCAGCATAATACCTGTCTCCTGTCCGGCATCAACATGGGAGCAACCGCAAAATAAGATGCTGTCCACTTCCAACCCAGTTTCTTCCCGAATCTCACGTACAGCCCCGGAAAGGGCATCCTCATCACGCTCAATGTGCCCCCCGACACCGTTGTACTTGTTTGGGTATACCCGCCTGTTCGCAGCGCGTTTGAGAAGCAAAACGTCGTTTCCATGCGTCACAAAGCACAGCGTGCGCGGAATGGTCAGCCAGCGCCCGGTTGTGGCATCAGCTCCTTGATCCTGCGCTCCCATCCAGCCTTCCCCCTACACTGTACAGCCAATCAATCTCAACAATACACCCGTCACCATACTACAGCAATGCAATCCTGGCACAGAGCAACTGAAAATCCACACCAACAGGATACAAGCCTGCCACAATCCTCAAAGAAAACCCGCCGTTTTATTGCCAAACAGACCGGCATTGTGTTATTTTGTCGCAAGACCTTCAACTTATCATGAGCAGCCCATCATTCGTCAGGAGCACCCTCATGTCCGGGCCGCGTCGCGAGACAACCGCACAATCCACTTTCCCAGACCTGCGAATCCTGCCAGTAGACTCGCTGCTGCCGCATGAAGAACACGACGCCCTCCGCGCACGCCCACTAGTGGAACGAATCCGGCAGGCAACTCACTGGTTGAATCCGCCGGTGGTAGCTCCAATTGACAGCAGCGACTATTTCGTGATTCTGGACGGCGCCAACCGTCATCATGCCCTGCAAACGCTGGGATACCACCATATTCTGGTTCAAGTCGTTAGCTACGACAGCGACCTGGTCTGCGTGGAACCCTGGCATCATGCAGTTCGAGGATTGGAAGCAGACGAACTCCTGGCATCTATCCGGCAGGTGCCGGGCGCGGCTGTCCGGGAAACCTCACTGCTAAATGCGCGGGCAGCTCTGGCAGCCCGCAGCATCCTCGCGTTTATGGTGCTTGAAGATCAACGGGTATTCGCGCTCGATGAAGACCCGTCGTATCCTGCAACGCGAACAACCATGCTGCGCCGAATCGCGGGAGCATACAAAGAATTGGCCAGGGTCAACCGCATCACCCACGATGAATTCCCGGATATTCAGGCCATGTACGAAGATGTGACGGGCATTGTGGTCTTCCCACACTACGAACCGGCAGAGATCATGGTCTCTGCTCGCGACGGTGATTTACTGCCACCGGGCATCACCCGGCATATCATCCAGGGACGCGCGCTGCGCCTGAACTACCCGCTTGAAGCGCTGCGCGACAACGGCATCTCGCTGGAAGAGAAAAATGCACAGCTTCGAGACTGGGTGCAGGAGCGCCTTTCAGCCAAGCATGTCCGATTCTACGCCGAGCCTACGTTTATATTCGATGAATAAATGACATGAATGATGCCGTGCGGCAAGCACTTCAAGAAGCCGAACTCTACACCGACGGACAGCTATACTGCCTGGTGCACCTTCCGCGCCACGCATTTACGACCGGGGCCGGACTGCTAACGCAGCATGGGGCCGCTTTCAGTGCACTCATTCTGGATAAGGATGAAGTTACATTGATTCTGCCTGAAGCGTTTTTGGAAAGAACTGTACCTCAAATTCCCGGCTATAAAGCAGAATGCGGCTACCGCCTGCTCACCTTTGATCTCCCGCTGGATCTGACCCTGATCGGGTTCTTGAGCGTGGTCAGCACGGCACTGGCAGCGGAAGACATCCCGATCATGGCCTTTTCAGCTTATGAGCGGGACCACCTGCTCATCCACGAGGCACATTTTGAGGCGGCACTGCACGTACTTCATCAACTGCAAACACAGATATGAGTCCCCATGCAGTTCCGCAAAACGGCCGAAACGGCCCCCTGTCTTGCACGAAACAGAACCTATCGCTATGATACACACTATCCTATCCGAGACGATCCTTTACCGATGCCCTTACAGGGGAAACACCAGGGCCATGACATGAGCGATCTATTCTTCTTTGACACGAACGAAGCACCGCAGCCACGCGATCGCGTGAAAATCACAGAACTGACTGCCACGCCTTACCCCGACGGCTCGCGTGTTCGGATCAAAATCACGCTGACACCCTTCCTTGAACGCCCTAATCTGGAGATTTACGCCAAGAAAACAGATGGGCCGATAGTCGCCGAACTCAGCGTAATTGAACCGATGACTCCGCTACTGGAATTCACGCTCCATATTCGTGGTGCGGAAGAACTGGCCGGGGACTATCTGGTACGAGCAGAATTATTTTACGATGACCGCACCAGCCCACAGGATGCCCGGGAAACCTCTTTTCAGATTGTCATACCAGAGGAACAGGTGTAGTCTCTAATTTGCTGACCGGGAGAGACAGCCCAGTAGTCGGATTATTGAGCGTGCGACCGATTTCAGGTATACTGCGGACGTGTTTGCCTCAGAACACCACTGCGCGGCCCACGCATCAGCAAGCAAGGCTCAGCGAGACAAGTGGCAAAAAAGACGCTTGGTAAATACGAAATCATTGAACGGCTGGGACGTGGTGGCATGGCCGAAGTCTACCGGGCCTACCATGCTTCCCTTGATCGCTATGTAGCGATCAAGCTGCTGCATGCCTTCCTCGCTGATGACCCCGAGTTCAAATCCCGCTTCGAAAAAGAAGCACGCAATGTTGCCCGCCTCAAGCATCCCAAC
>JALSTC010000286.1 GCA_026983935.1 Ardenticatenia bacterium | reverse complement strand
CCCGACTTCACAACCGCTGCCATCGGAAGCAGGGGAGAGTGATCAGGGCGCGGTGATGGGCTTCCTCGATCACCTGAACGAACTGCGGATACGTCTCACAAGGGCGCTGATCGGCCTGACGGTGACAACTGGCCTGTCCCTCATTTTTGCAGATCGACTGCTTGCATACCTCACGCTGCCATATGGTGATCGGTTGCAGACGCTCGGCCCTACGGAAGGGGTTGTGATCTATTTCCGTGTGGCACTGCTTTCCGGCGGCATCCTCGCCATCCCGTACATCACCTGGCAGATGTGGATGTTCATTGCGCCGGGTCTGACTCGTAAAGAGCGGCGCTGGATTCTGCTTTCGCTGCCAGCGACAACCCTGCTGTTCCTGATCGGGGTTGCGTTCGCCTGGTTTATTTTGATGCCGGCTGCGCTGGGATTTCTGAGCGATTTCCAGAGCAATATTTTTCAGGCTGGGTGGACTGCCGACCAGTATGTGGCCTTTGTCACGTCGCTGTTGTTCTGGATAGGGGCGAGTTTTGAAACGCCGTTAATTTTCTTCATCCTCGCCCGGATGGGGCTTGTTGGCCCCCGTGCTCTGCGCCGGAACTGGCGATTGGCCGTCATTGGTGCGGCGGTGATTGCTGCCCTGATCACGCCCACCATCGATCCATTTAACATGCTGCTTGTGATGGGGCCGCTGTTGACCCTGTATGCACTGAGCATCATCCTCAGCGGTATTGCTTACCGTCAGGGTGGATTCTCCGAGGACTGATGACCTGGATTGTGCAGAATAAACAATGATAGTTGCCTTTTGATTGGTAATGGCGCACAATTAGTGCGCCGTTTTTCATGAACCTACATGGTGCACACAGGAGAAGCAGACAACATGGAACGGAAGCGTGTGATTATCATGGGTGCCGCCGGGCGTGACTTCCACAACTTCAATATGTATTATCGTGATAATGAGCGGTATGAGGTAGTTGCGTTCACGGCGACGCAGATTCCCAATATCGAAGGGCGTGTTTACCCTGCGGCGCTGGCAGGTAAACTGTATCCAGAGGGTATTCCCATCCTGCCGGAGGATGATCTGGTCGACCTGATCCGGAAGTATGATGTGGATGAGGTGGTTTTTGCCTATTCTGACGTTTCTCACGAGTATGTGATGCACAGGGCCAGTATCGCGCTGGCGGCAGGTGCGGACTATCGGTTGATGGGCCTCAAAACGACGCAGGTTGCCAGCAGTAAGCCTGTGGTCAGCATATGCGCCGTGCGGACGGGCAGCGGCAAGAGCCAGACAACCCGACGGGTCAGCGACGTTCTTCGCGGCCTGGGCTATAAAGTGGCGGCTGTGCGTCACCCCATGCCCTACGGCAATCTTGCTGAGCAGGCTGTGCAGCGATTTGCTTCTCGCGCCGACCTCGATCATTATGATGTGACCATTGAAGAGCGCGAAGAGTATGAGCCGCACATTGATCGCGGTGTGGTGGTGTATGCGGGGGTGGACTACGAAGCGATTCTGCGCCAGGCGGAGCAGGAGGCCGATATCATTTTGTGGGATGGTGGAAATAACGATCTGCCGTTCTATAAATCCGATCTGCACATTGTCGTGGTGGACCCCCACCGCCCCGGCCATGAAGTCACCTACCATCCGGGAGAGGCCAATCTGCGTATGGCTGATGCTGTGGTCATCAACAAGATTGATACGGCTGACTTCGCCAATGTTATGACTGTGCGCAGCCATGTGCGCTCGCTTGCACCGCAGGCTGTTATCATTGAGGGGGCGTCGCCAATCATGGTGGAAGACCCGGCAGCGATCCGTGGAAAGCGCGTGCTGGTAGTTGAGGATGGCCCCACGCTGACACATGGTGGCATGGCCTACGGAGCGGGTGTGGTTGCCGCGCAGCGCTTTGGTGCAGCGGACATCGTGGACCCCCGTCCCTATGCTGTACGCAGCATCCGGGATACATTTGAGAAGTATCCGGAGACAGGCGCAGTTTTGCCGGCAATGGGCTACGGAGATGCGCAGCGTGCCGATCTGGAAGAGACCATCAGGGCAACACCATGTGATATGGTGATTGTGGCGACACCAATCGACCTGGCGCGTGTGATCAATATTGATAAGCCCAGCCAGCGGGTGCGCTATGAGCTGCAGGAAATCGGGCGGCCTACGCTGGAAGACGTTCTGAGGGAGAAGTTTGGCAAGCAGGACTGATATATGAAGGGGACTTCCTCCGCTTCGGCACTGCCTCGTTCATCTTCATCGCGGCGGCTGCGGCGCATCAGCATGATGCTGTCCGCTCTGATATTGGCAATCCTGTTGATACCAGTGGGGATGGGTGTGCTGTCCATGTGGATGGTGACCCATCCCCTTTGCGCGCATGGCCGATCCCCTGAAGATTTTGGTTTGACTGCAGAAGACGTGCTGGTGCCTTCTCGCCTGGGCGTGGACTATCCTGGTTATTTTTTCAGTGGGACAAATGGGGCGACGATCATCGTCCCTCCGGCCTACGGACAGGATAGGGGCGGTCTGCTGCATGAGGTGGCCGTGCTGGTTCGTGGTGGATACAGTGTGCTGACCTTCGATTCCCGCCCCTGCGGTGGCATTGCCCCTCACAGCCTCGGTATCTGGGAAGCAGAAGATGTGGTGGATGCGCTGGACTACCTGCGGCTGCGCGGTGATGTGGACATGACACGTGTAGGGGCGCATGGCTTCTCCCAGGCCGGGGCGAGCAATCTGTTTGCTGCGGCGCGCTCTGATGAAATCCGGGCGGTTGTGGCAGAGGGGGGATATGTGGACTATGGCCCGCAAACACTGGGGATTGGGCGTGCACAGGATGCTTTTTCCACCCTGTTTGGATTGGGAGCACTGCTGGGCTACCGTGCTTCAACGGGCCTGGATATGCATGGACTGAAACCCCTCGATCTCATCCCCGCCATTGCCCCGCGCCAGATTCTACTTGTTTACGGCTCATTTGAGGTGACATTGGCCGGGGCGCGGCAGGCCGCCGCCCTGGGCGATCATGTCCAACTCTGGGAAGTACCCGGCGCGACACATGGCTCCTATCTGTGGAGTGCGGGTGAGACGGCCTTTGGCGAGCACGTCGTGGGTTTCTTTGATACAGCGCTTGCCTCCGTTTCCAACTGAAATTTGCGAATCAGTGGCGGCCTTTAGGTTGAGTGCTAAAATTGATAATTGAAGTCCATTATATGAGTTGTATTGGGAAGGAGTTTTGCCATGGCTAACCGTCCGGGCATGATAGTCGGTGGCAAAGAGCATCATGTTCAAGGGGACATGCTCAAAGTGGGCGATCAAGCGCCAGATTTTGTGCTCGTTGCCAATGACATGTCCACCAGATCGCTTGCTGATTATGGCGATAAGATCAAGATTTTGAGTG
>JALSTC010000285.1 GCA_026983935.1 Ardenticatenia bacterium | reverse complement strand
TGTGTCTCCTGCTGGAAGACCGTACTGCCGATCACGCCAATGCCGATCACCACCACACCGAGATGAATGATGTAACCGCCGTAACGCCGCCGGTTGCGGCCAAAGAGCTTCCACGCCGCCACATACCACGGCTCACGGCGCGCCCGCGCCTTCACGCCACGGTAAATCTCATAGACCGTCACAAAGCCCGCAAAACTGATCAGGCCATAGCCCAGCACTGCACCGATGCCGCGCATACCGGTGACCACCAGCACAAGCATCACTGCCACCGTGAGCGCCAGAGGAACAGTCATCGCCCGCCCCAGGCGGCTGAGCGACGTCCGGCCCCAGGCGGAAAGCGGTGCCACACCCATCAGGATATACATCGCCGCAAACAGGGGGACGGTCACGCTTTCAAAGTAGGGTGGGCCAAGCGTGATCTTCTCTCCAATGAACAGCTCGGTGAAGATCGGCGCGTAGCTTCCCCAGAACACGGCGACCGTGATCGCCATGAAGATCATGTTGTTGAGGATAAAGAGGGCTTCCCGGCTCAACCAGCTCTTCAGATGGTACTCCGAGTCCAGTTCGCCGCGCTGCCAGCGGTACACCCACAGACTGACGCTGACCAGCGCGCTGATCCCCAGAAACGCGAACATCGGCGGGCCAATCGGGGACTGGGCAAAGCTGTGCACACTGCTGACGATACCGCTGCGCGTGCTGAACGTCCCCAGGATGACCAGCAGGAAAGTGATGATGATCAGGCCCATGTTCCAGACCTTGAGCATCCCCTTCTTTTCCTGGATCATCACGCTGTGCAGAAATGCCGTGCCGGTGAGCCAGGGGAGCAGCGCCGCATTTTCCACCGGGTCCCAGCCCCAGTAGCCGCCCCAGCCCAACACGTCATAGGCCCAGCGTCCGCCCAGGATCAGCCCCAGGCTCAGGAACAGCCAGGCAATGAGCGCCCAGCGGCGCGAAGCACGAATCCAGTTCGTGCTCAACTCCCCGGAAGCAAGCGCCGCCATGCCGAAAGCCCAGGGAATCACCATGCCCACATAGCCAAGATACAGCGTCGGCGGGTGAATCACCATGCCCGGATGCCGCAGCAGCGGGTTAAGGCCCTGCCCATCCTGTGGGATAGCAGGAAACGCCCCCGCAGGCTGGAAGACAGCCGTAACGATATCCCCATTTGGATACTGCCAGAAGCGCGCAAATGGACTCTCGATCAGCACATTGAGGATGAGGAAAAAGCCCAACGTGCCCATCATGAAGGCAATGGCGTAGGGCATCAGCCGCCGTTCGCTGCGCCAGTTCAACAGCACCGCGCCGGCGGCAAACACGCTCATCAACCAGGACCAGAACAACAGCGATCCCGCCTGCCCACCCCAGAGCGCCGTCGCCTTAAAAAACAGGTCGGATGATCGCTCGGTTGTGGCCCAGACATACTCGATCTGAAAATCGCCGTTGATCTGGCTGATGATCATGGCCGCGATGGCGATGGTCAGCAGGCCAGTGATCAGAAAAACCGCGTTGCGGGCGCTGCGCACAAGACGATCATTGCGTGCCTGCACGCCGTAAACGCTGGAAAATACAGCATACCAGGCCAGCACCAGCGCCAGCGCGGTAGTTATTATGCCAAGTTCGGCAAGCATGACGACTCCTGAAATGTAGAGTGCAGTGCTGTTGAGTACACCATGACACAGGCGGCGGATTTCATCTCCGCCGCTGGCTGTTAACCCGTCTCGTCAACCTGTTCCGGGACGGCTTCCTCGTACCGGGTCGGGCATTTGAGCAGCAGTTCATCCGCGTGGAAAACGCCATCTTCACCCATCTGCCCCGTCACAATCGCCTGCGCTTCATGCTGGAGCAAATCCGGCATCGGCTCATTTTCCACGACCACAGGCACACGGGCCGCATCCGGATCGTTGACGGCCAGATGCAGCGTGCGCGCCAGATCGTCGGTTTGCTCCGGGATGTTCACCAGCGTGAAGCGAATCGTCAGCGTGCTCGAATCATACTCGATGGTATCTCCGATCACCGCGCCGGAGATGCGCACGGTCTGCCCGACAAGCTCCGGGCGTGAGACCAGCTCATCCACCGTCATGAAATACTGCGCGTTGTTGAGCGTGCCGTTGAGAATGAGGAATCCAATGGCGACGAGAATAATCACGCCGCCGATCAGAAAACGCATCCGCTGTCCCGCGCCAGCGACCGCTGGAGCCTTATCCGTTTTTTCCCATGCTGCTGTGCTCTGTGTCACGCGAAGCGCCTCCCCAGAATGTACAGTCATTGCGGACAGTGCAAAACCTGACGGTACAGCCCATGAAAACTGCGGCGTTCTATGTTACGCCAACTTTAAGATACCGTGTCAGTCTGAGAATCAGGTGAGAATATGCTTAAAGCGGCACATTCTCACACCCGACTCACTCCTTCGATTCGGCAGAGCGATTCATCATCACCACGCCGCCGACCGTGACTACCGCACCGATGCCCATCAGCCAGATCAACAGGCCCACACCCTTCGGGCTGTTTTCGGCAACTTTCTGCAGGGCTGATGGCCGATCCCAGGTGCGCACATAGGCCATGATGTTCGTGATGTCCGTCTCACTCAACGGCCCACCGTTAACCTGCGCAAACGGCGGCATGCCCTTCTCCGTACCACGTCGGGTCGCTGTCAGAACATCCGCATGAGCGCCAATTGGTGGGAAGCGATCCGGGTCGCCGCGCCCCTGCCCTTCCGGGCCGTGGCAAACAGCGCAGTACGTCTGGTACAGGGCCGCCCCCAGTGCCGGGTCGCCCCGGCCAACAGGTTCCAGATCGGCGGGGATTTCTGGCGCGGGCAGCGGCGGGATTTCGCCGCTGGCCCAGGTGCGGGCATAGGCACGCAGATCGTTGATATCGGCTTCACTCAGCGGGCCGCCGTAGGCCTCGCTCCAGGGTTTCATATATAGACTGCCCTCGACGCCTGCCGCGACCGCCTCGGCAAAGCCGGTGTCGTAATGAATTTCTGCGGAAAACGCTTCATGCGCCGCAAGCGGCTCGCCCTGCGGCCCATGACAGGCCAGGCAGTTCTCCGCATACAGCGCCGCCCCTCGCACGGGGTCGCCTTCATCCTGCGCCAGAGCCACAGTTGCCCAGAGCGCACCCATCACCAGAAGTCCTGCCAGCAACACTCGTCTGGACATCATGCTACCCTTTCTTCAGATGCCAATTTACCAGATGCGTGGAAAAACTGTAGTGACAAATTCCCCGCCTTTATGGATGAATATCCCCGTCTTTCCCGGAAAAACCAAGACCCCCGGCCACAATGCAACAGGGGGTCCTGAGATTCACCGGTCATACGCGGCGACTCACTCCGTCTGTGTTTGCAGGTAAGCCACCAGATCGGCCAGGTCCTGCAGATCAATACG
>JALSTC010000284.1 GCA_026983935.1 Ardenticatenia bacterium | reverse complement strand
CAGCCCGTGATGGCTCCGGTGTCCCCCGGCTGGCGGCATTGGATCACGCGCCTGGAAACCTGGGCAGAGACTCATGCGGCACGCATTGCGCTGACCGGGCTGGGAATGTTGCTCAGTCTGGCGGCCTATATTTTCAACAGCAACAATACGTTTACCGCCTTTGGCGTTTTCGTGTGGGTCAGCAGCATTGTCGTGTGGCTGGCCGTGCTGACTCCGGCTGACTTCGATGCCGTCGCCTGGGTTGAGGCGAAGCGGGGCATCATCCAGCGTCTGCTGCGGCGTGAAATAAGGTTCCGCTTTTCCTGGACGGCTCTGGCACTGCTTGCGATCATGCTGGTGGCCGCCTATTTTCGTTTTGCCCGGCTGGGGGAAGTGCCGCCGGAGATGACCAGCGATCATGTGGAAAAGCTGCTGGATGCGCAGCGCGTGCTCGACGGCACGTATCAGATTTTCTTCCCCAATAACGGCGGGCGTGAAGGTCTGCAGATGTACCTGGTGGCGCTGTTTGGGCAGGTCAGCGGGTTGGGGATGCAGTTCCTGACTCTGAAATGGGTTTCTGTCCTGGAAGGGCTGTTGACCATCCCGGTGTTGTGGTGGATGGGCCGTGAGGTCATCGGCGAGGAGCAGCGGGAACTCGGGAACGTCGTCGGGCTTCTTCTGGCGGCGCTGGTCGCGGTGAGCTACTGGCATGTGGCGCTGTCACGGCTGGCCCTGCGGATCGTGCTCACACCGTTGATCATGGCGCTGGTGATGGGCTATCTGGCGCGTGCGATGCGCTACAATCGGCGCGGTGATTTCTTGAAGGCGGGCGTGGCGCTGGGTGTTGGCATGTACTGCTATCAGGCCGTGCGCATGATCCCGGTGGTGATCATGTTAGGGGTTGGCCTGGTCGTCCTTTTCCGGGCGCGCACCTGGGTGGATCGCCGCCGCTATCTGGTTAACTTTGCGGCACTGGTGCTGATCTCACTGGTGATTTTTGTGCCGCTGGGCCGTTTTATGATTGACTTCCCCGACTTATTCTGGATGCGCACATCCGGGCGACTTTTTGGCGATGACATCATCACCGAAACTGATCCGATCACCGGTGTGGTGACCGAGCGCGATGCCTCACTGGGGGAACGGCTGGAGGCCTTTGGCGAGAATCTCCCTGTGCTGGGCAGTAACATTCGCAATGCGCTGCTGATGTATAACTGGAAAGGCGATGTTGCCTGGATCAACGGCGCGCCCAATGAGCCGGAGATGGATATCATCACCGGTTCCCTGCTGATTCTGGGGCTGGCGGTGTGGCTTGTCCGTATGTTCCGGCGGCGGGATGTAGTGGACTGGCTGATTCTGCCCGCCGTTTTCATCATGCTGCTGCCTTCGGCGCTGTCTATCGCCTTCCCGGTGGAAAATCCCAGCGCCACGCGCACCAGTGGTACGTTGCCGCTGGTCTATCTGGTTGCCGCCTATGGGCTGGCGATGCTGTTGTATCAGTTCGAAAAAGCGTTCCGGGGGCGTGCTGTGCGGGTGGTAAGTGTAGGGCTGGCGGTTGTGCTGGTCTGGGGGGCGTTCGGTTACAATTCGCGTCTGTATTTTGGCCGGTATCTGGAGCGGTATCGCGTGGCGTCGCTGCCGTACTCAACTGCGGGGCGTGTGCTGCGCGGCTTTGCGGAAAGCAACGGCAGCTATGGCAATGCCTTTATGGTGGCCTACCCCTACTGGATGGATCACCGTGCCATCGGCATTGAGGCCGGGCGTATTGACTGGCCCAACGGCCTGCTTTCCATCTATGATCTGCCCCAACAGATTCGGGATAATATGGCCAACCCCGAGTATGCCTTTGATCCGGATCGCGCGGTATTGTTTTTCTATAACCAGAGTGATCAGGAATCGCCCGTCGTTTTACAGCAGTGGTTCCCCCAGGGGAACAGCATTTTGCAGTCCACCGGTGATGAACTCAAAGATTTCTATACATTCATTGCGCCGCCACCGGGTGAAGAGTGGCTGCAGCAGTTTCTTGCCGAGCATGAATAGGCACGTACGATATGAGGAATCCGGCTCACGGGCGTGTATTTATCTGTAGTCGTGTAATGAAGTGGGAGTCGTATGCCCGACCACCTGTCAAGCGATGAATTTCAACCTGTCCGGCATGAAGCCGTGTCCATCTCGCGTCCGGCAGTCGAAAGCGCGCTGCCGGGCGTGTCGCGTGTCTCACGTGTGCGAGTCGGCTGGCGCAGCGTGGTGATCGCGCTGGCCCTGATCGCATTGATCGGGCTGGGCGCATACTATCGCTTCATTGGCCAGAACTGGGACGACTTTACCCACCTGCACCCGGACGAGCGCTTCCTGACTGGTGTCGTCACCAGCCTGACGCCGGTTTCCGGCATTGGTGAATACTTCAACACCCACGAAAGCGGCCTGAACCCCAACAACCGCGGTGCGGGATTTTACGTTTACGGCACGCTGCCGCTGTTCATTGTGAAGGCAGCCAGCGGCATCACCGCGCAGATTGCCGCCGATCCCATCTGGGCAGGTTACAACGGCGCGCATCTGGTCGGGCGCACGGTCTCAGCCGTGGCCGATCTGCTGACGCTGCTATTTGTCTTCCTGATCGGTCGTCGGCTGTATGGCCGCTGGGTGGGGCTGCTGGCGATGGTGTTTTATGCCGGGGCGGTGCTGCCGGTACAGCTTTCGCATTTCTGGACGATGGACGCTTTCAGCAACCTGCCGGTGGTTATTGCCTTCTGGTTTGCGGTGCGTGTGCTGGATGACGGCGGCTGGGGCAATTATGCCGGATTCGGGGTGGCTTTTGGCGCTGCCGTTGCCAGCCGGATCAATCTTGCGCCGCTGGCGATCGTGGTGGTGCTGGCGGCTTTTATCCGGCTGCTGCCTGCATTCGAGCCGGGCACTTCTCCATTTAAGCGCCAGCGGTACTGGCTCCGCGAGGGTGGGGGGCTGGTGCTGGCAGGGCTTGTATCGCTGATCACATTTCGCCTTGCCCAGCCGTATGCCTTTGAAGGGCCGTCTATTTTCGGCATTCTGCCAAATCTGGACTGGTGGAGCCAGATGCAGGAAGTACGGCGGCAGGTTTCCGGGCAGGTGGACTTCCCGCCAAATCACCAGTGGGCCTCGCGCATTCCCTATGTCTTTTCCTGGTGGAACATGGTCATGTGGGGGATGGGGCTGCCGCTGGGGTTGACGGCCTGGACAGGCTGGGGCTGGGCCGGCTGGCAGATTCTGCGGGGCCGTCCGACGTGGACGCGCCATCTGCTGCCGGTGATGTGGATTCTGATCTATTTTGGCTGGCAGGGCGGCGGCTGGGTGATGACCATGCGCTACTATATGCCGCTGTATCCCTTCCTGCTGATTCTGGCTGCCTGGGCGCTGGTTGCGCTGGTACGGCG
>JALSTC010000283.1 GCA_026983935.1 Ardenticatenia bacterium | reverse complement strand
GGCTGCATCATCTGGATAAGGGCGAATATGAGGACGCACTGGCCGATGTCAGCGCGGCCATTGCTCTGGAACCGTACAACGCGGAATTGTATGCCACGCGCGGATTCATCTACCTCGAATCCGGCGAGGATAATCCAGCTTACGCCGACTATGCGCAGGAAGACCTCGAATACGCCCTGTACCTGGACCCGGAGCAGTGGGTGGCGGAGTACTGCCTGGGGATGATGGCTTATGCCGAAGGGGACTATCATGAGGCCCTGCGGCGATTCAATGCGGCCTATGAGCGTGCCCCACTTCGCCCGGAAGTCTACTACTACCGCGCCCTCTGCCATAATCAACTGGGTGATCCGGCGCAGGCCGCCGCAGAAATGGAACTGGCGATCGATTTGTTTCCTCGCCGGGACAGCCGTAAGCGTGACGCCCGTAAGTGGCTGCGGATGTTCAAGAAAGCAGCCAAATCGCGGCGTGGCCAGCGCGTGGGTCGCCGGGCGTCCGGTGCACTGCCTCCCGGGCGGCCAAGTGTGACCGAAGCCGCTGCTCTTGTCTCCTCGCGGAATGACAGCGCAGCTAAAGATGAATGAGGGGGGATCCGGGGCGCTTGTGACTAGCGGCCTCGATAGGCCAGCCAGGTCAGCGCCGTACCCACTCCCAGGAAGAAACCGACCAGGCTCCAGCCCGGAATCCGCGCCAGTGCTGCCCCCATCAGCGTAAGGGGATAGTCCGGGTAAGCGTGAGCGTGCATGGCTGTTTTGATCAACATCAGCAGGGCGGTGATCAGTCCGGTCAGCGCCCCGGCGAGGCCGCCCAGCCCGCCAGGCACCAGTACAACTCCTTGTCGTGAAAGCCGCCGCCCGGCCAGGTGGCCCACTGCACTCAATGTGATGAGCAGCGCGGACAAACCGCCGGACAGCGCTACCACCGGCCACACAGTGCTGTCTTCTGCCGATAGCCAGAACAATACACCTGCGCCATAAGCGATGGCCAGCAGTGTCAGGCGCGGCCCACGGCGGGGAATGAGGATTCCGGCATCCTCAAAAGGTGCAAAAAGCCAGCCGCCTCCGGCCCGTGGTGTGCTGCGAGAAGCAGGGCCAGGCTCAGTCGTCATCGGAGGCAGACGGCTCTTCAGCTTTGGCGGCAGTATCGGCGGGAATGGCTGGCGAGTCGCCGGGCGGGATCACTTCCTGCGGCTCGAACTGCACCATCGGCGTGACCGTTACCCGCGTGCCCTCCGGGATGTATTCGTCCGGTGCGGGCTGTTTGCGCCGCCCATCCAGAAACCAGTCCCAGGAGAACGCACCGCCGCTGCGCCTGGAGAGCAGGACGTAGAAGTTGAGCGTCAGGAAATAGCCGAAGAAGCCAAGCCCCAGCCCGATTCCATAGGCGGCGAACAATGATGTGCGTGCCGGGAAGATCGCCAGCACTGCCGCCCCGCCCAGCACGCCGATCAGCGTGCCAATGTCCTGCAGGCCAACCGGCCCGCTGCGGTAGCGGTTGATGTAGTAGGTGTACCACCCGATCACCGCGCCAAAGCTCCCCGCGCCGAACCACTGAAAGATATTTGCTGCCGGTTCTTCCACGGTTAATGTCTTTCCACTATAGCGGTCAGTGATAAACCGATCCTAGTGGCAGTGCTGCGCTCTGTCAACCTGTCAAACATGAGTTGCCGGGCCGGAGGGGGCATGTTACAAACGGGCAGTACCATTGCGCTATCTGTCCCGTCGGCTTCGGGAGGACATCATGACAGACGGAACGCCAGTCACTGATTCGCGTGTGAACGGTCGCCAGCGCGGCCAGATTCGGGTGTCACCGCAGGTCATCACCGCCAGGTCTCCGGTGACAGGAGCCGTATTGGGACAGGTTGCCGTTGCCACGCGGCTGCAGGTGCAGGATGCCATGGCTGAGGCGAGGCTTGGCCGGATGGCATGGGATGGGATCGGCCTGGCGCGTCGGCTGTCCTTCATCCGAGCGCTGCGTGATGCGCTGTATCGGCAGCAGGATCGGATCATCGGCACGCTGGTGGCAGAACAGGGCAAGCTCCAACAGGAAGCGCTGCTCGAATATCTGGCGACAATGGAGATGGTGGATTTCTACGTGCGGCAGGCAGAGCGCATCCTGGCCCCGCAGGAAGTCTCCGTGCGGCTGCTCCCCCACCGCAGGCATTTCGTCATTCGCCGCCCCTATGGGGTGGTGCTGGTCATCTCTCCCTGGAATTATCCGCTATATCTTTCTGTAGGGCCGATTGTGGCCGCGCTGACTGCCGGGAACAGCGTGCTCTTCAAGCCTTCGGAGTATGCTACTCAGATCGGCGAGGCGATCGCCGGTGTTGTCGCCGAGGCCGAATTCCCGGATGAGGTTTTTCACATTTTGCACGGCTACGGTGAGGTGGGCGCCATGATGATCGAGGCCCATCCGGATCATATCTGTTTCACAGGCAGCGTTTCCACCGGCAAGCAGATCGCCCGCGCTGCCGCCGAAAAGCTGATCCCGGTGACGCTGGAACTCGGCGGCAAGGACGCGGCGATTGTCCTGCACGATGCAGATATTGAGCGGGCGGCAGCGGGCATTGTCTGGAGCGGGATATTCAATGCCGGGCAGACGTGTGCGTCTGTGGAGCGTGTCTATGCCGACCGCCGGATTGCCGATCGGCTTATCACGGCGATGAAGCACGTGGTGGAGCAGTATGTCCAGCCGCCGGATGGTGCCCCGGCGTCTCTGGCTGCGCTGACGACACCGGCGCAGCGCAAGGTTGTCGAGTCACAGGTGCAGGAAGCTGTCGCGGCAGGCGCTGAGGTGGTCACCGGTGGCAGGTGGGCGGCTGATGGCAGCCCGTTCTTCATGCCGACAATCCTGACCAATGTCACGCCGGAGATGCGCATCTGCCAGGAGGAGACCTTCGGCCCGGTGATCCTGGTTGTGCCCGTCAAGGATGCAGCCGAAGCCGTGCGCCTGAGCAACGCCTCCACCTTTGGCCTGACGGCCAGCATCTGGACGGAGGATCGGGATTACGGGCTGTGGCTGGCGGAACGGCTGCAGACCGGTACGGTGTCCATCAATGAGCATCTGCTGGTCAGCGGCGTGGCGGAGATGCCCTGGGGTGGGGTCAAGGAAAGCGGTTATGGACGCACACAGGGAGCGGAAGGCCTGCTGGGGATGACCTATTCCCAGGTGGTGACGGTGGATCGCTTCCGGCTGCCGCGTGCGCTGGAACTGTTCTGGTATCCTTACACGCCGTTCAAGCGTGCCCTGATCCGGCGGGGCATTCATGCCCTGTATGGCCCGACATGGCGTGACAGGCTTCGCGCCCTGCTGCCGTAGGGGTGAGGGATTGACGATGTGGAAATCGATCCTGATCGCGGGGACTGTGCTGGCGGTTGTGGTGTTCGGCTTC
>JALSTC010000282.1 GCA_026983935.1 Ardenticatenia bacterium | reverse complement strand
CCTTTATTTTGCGAAACGGTGCATATATACGCAGATAAGAACTTATCTGGTTATTATCGTTATGCCCGGCAGTACGCGCCAGTCGTGTACTGCCCCGCGCTATCAACTTTCCGGCAACGAGTCCGTAGAGCCAATAGAAACCAGGGTCAGGGACAGTACAAATGCCCCGCTGCTGCTCCCATTTTCTCCCTGAAATCGGGTGGCAACGATCGTGTACTGTCCCGTCTGCGGCAGACGCAAGTTGGCTATCCTCGAATCGGTCAGTGCGCTGCCGTCTGGAGTGCGTATATCATCGTTAATCGCCAGTTGATTGCCGTCCGCGTCCAGCAGGAGAAGCAGGGTATCCAGGTCTTCATTCTCATTCTGACGTCGCAAATCGATCGTGATCACATCTCCCGCTGTGCCAAAGAACACGTATTCAAACTCGTAGTGTTCATTCGTGATCGTACCGGTGACCTGTTGGTCATAGCCGATCATCCCGCCCTCGGCTGCTGGCGGCCTTGATTCGTCAGGCACAGCGCGGTCCAGCGACAGCTCAAACTCCCCGGTGCTGTTCCCCGCCACCCCCTGGAAGCGTGTAGCAACAATCGTGTACGGGCCAAAGACAGGCAGCCGAAAGTTGGTGATGCGCGAATCGGTATCAACCGGCATATCCGGGGCATCGTCATTGGAAGCAATCAGATTCCCAGACGCATCAAGCAGTTCCAGGTAGGCATCCAGATCGCCGCTTTGCCTGATAAGGCTGATGGTGACCGTATCGCCCTGTTCTCCCACAAAGGTATAACGTACCTCGAAGTTTTCATCGGTGATGATCCCCGTTATGCTTTCTCCATAGCGCAGCACACGGTTTTCATCGGAAGCCTCTTCCGGCCCGGAACCGACCAGTTCAAGAGTCAGCGCAAACACACCACTGGTCACTCCGCGTTCCTGGCCGGATCGGGTGGCAACAATCGTGTATGTTCCGGTCGCGGGCAGCAGGAAACGATTGATGCGGGCATCGGTCGGGGCCTCGCTATCCAGGGCATCGTCGTTCAGCGCCAGGATTTCGCCGCGCCCGTTCATCAGCAGCAGATAAGCATCCAGATTGCCGCTGCGCCGCTGCATGGTGATGGTAACGACATCGTTTGCATTGCCCAGGAAGGTGTACTCCGCTGCAAACTGCTCATCCGTGATCATGCCGCGTACGGATGCGCCATAAGCGAGGAATCCCCCGGATGTGGTCTCTCCTGCTCCAAGGAGCCGCTCAAGCGTCAGCGCGAATTCGCCGCTGGATGATCCCACCTCCCCCTGGAAGCGTGTGGCGACAATGGTGTAAGTATCCGTCGCGGGCAGTGTGTAGTTTTCAATACGCGAGTCAGTTGATACGGCAACGTTTTCGCCATCATCGTTGGCGATCAACTGGTTACCTTCTGAATCCTGCAAAATCAGGTAGGTATCCAGATTGCCGCTCTGCTGCCGCAGGTCAATGGTGATGACATCGCCTTCCGTGCCCTCGAAAGTATACTGCCAGGCAGGCTGGTCATCCGATATTTCGCCAGTTACCGTATCGCCGTAGGCAATCGGTGGGGCCACCGTACCGCCGCCAGTCGATTCCGCTGCCACTGCCGCCACGGTCACAAGGTCGAAATCAAACCCCAGCCTGAACTCCTGTCCAAGCTGCAGTGAGGCCGTTTCTTCCAGAAGTACTTCATCGCCCAGATAGATGCGCAGCGTCACATCTACCGGCCCGCTGTTGCCACAGGCAGCCTGATAGCGCGCGAAAGCGACGTAGTGCCCGGCAGGGGCTGTGCCCGCAGGCCATATGACCTGTTCAGAAGGTTCCGTGGTGGCCACGGAGCAAACCGCATTGGCATCGGCAGAGAATGTACCCCCGCTGGGCGATGAGGGCTGGATGCTGGCGATCAGCGCGCCGGTTGGCTCCTCCACACCCAGATCAATATTGCTGGTCGTCGCCCACGACAGCTCCACGATCACATCTTCTGACAGCGCAGATGGTGTAATCGTTGGTGTTGGCGTCAAAGTGTCAGTTGGCAGAGGCGTATCAGTTGGGGTAGGTGTATGACTCGGCGTTGGCGTGTCACTGGGCAGCGGGGTGTCTGTGGGCGTCGGCGTATCGGTCGGCAGTGCTGTCGGCGAAGGCCCTGCCGTCGGGGGAACATGCGTCGGCAAAACAACACCATGAAATGGCAGCTCCGCGGATTCTGATGTCTGGCTGCCCGTCGGGCTGCAGGCAGCCAGCAGGATCAGCGCCAGAATACCCCAGATGAAGATGGCCCGCTGCCGACGGCTGTGGATGCTCATACGGCCCCCCTGAGAATTATCCGACAAATGGCTGGTCATCAGGCGTTCATTTTATAGCCGGATGGGGGTTATCGCGAGTCAGGGCGGAAGGCAATCAGCCGATGGGCGTAGGCCCGGCGAAAGCGCGCTGCCGGAATCTTTGCGTCCGCCTGCAAGTCCGGAAAACGGCCCGAGGGATTATGCAGCAGCAAATGTTCGCAGCGACCGGCCCGCCATGTAAAGCCGTAGACCAGCACCATGTGCCCCCCATGACGGCGCAGCGGCCCGTATTCACCCAGTTCGGGCGTCACCGACGGCGCAACAAGCCATCCGTTCCGGGTCAGGCGGCAGATTTCGTGGAAAGCGGCATATCCCTGCCCCACCGCCTGCAGGCCGTATTCCCGGGCCAGCGCCACGATTGCCGGGTAGAACCAGCCTTCATCCACCAGCACGCCATCTTCGTAAGCGCAATAGCCATTATGCGCCAGCCCGCGTTCGACCAGGTTCCACAGCGTTGGCTGCCATGCAGGACTGAACGCCATGATGGCCATCTTCAAGCACGCCAGCGCACAGACCCGCCGTGCCCAGAAGTCGTAAGTTTCGGCGTCAGGAGCGCCAAAAGTTTCCCAGGCCGGATCGTCACGCCCGTGAAACCCCTCATGGATGTAGGCGTAGATGTGCTCCGGACTGGCGAACTGCGGCACATAAGGCACATCCACCGGGACGCGATATGTTCCATCCGGCAGCCCGGCCAGGGCGCGGCGGGCCGCGATGTCGCCGGGTAATGCGATCAAGGGATCAAGCAGACGGTGGGCTGCCGCTTTCATGCGCCGAGGCCATCCCGGCATGGCATTCCTTTCCGATGTATGTCAGCGCGCACAGGAGGCTACTTCTTAAAACCCTTCAACCCCTTCAGTCCTTTTGCGGCAGCATGTGCCACCAGCCCCGTCTTATAATTGTAGCGAGTCTGCCGCTTCTGCGTATGGGCATCCAGCGCCAACCGGATCAGTTCATCGATCAGGGCACGCGGCGTCAGTCCTTCCGGCTCCCAGAGGTAAACAGCCAGCGATCCCGGCATGGTATTGATTTCGTTGACGAAAATGTTGCCCG
>JALSTC010000281.1 GCA_026983935.1 Ardenticatenia bacterium | reverse complement strand
TACCCGCCGATATGGCTGATGTGGTTGAGGAAGCCCGCATGGCCCTGGTGGAGGCCGCGGCAGAAACCGATGACGCATTGATCGAGAAGTACTTTGAGGAAGGCGACCTTTCCACCGAGGAAGTGCGGCAGGGTATTCGACGGGCGGCCAAAGACCCGTCGCTGCACACCGTCCCGGTATTTGTCGTCAGCGCCACGCATAACATCGGCACGATACCCCTGATGGAAGCATTCACGGTATACGTGCCATCCCCGGAAACGCGGGCATTCCAGGCTGTGGTTGGCGAGGACGAGGTTGAGGAAATCTCCGGGCCGCAGTCCGATGACGGCAAACTGGCGGCTTACGTGTTCAAATCCTCGACGGATAAGTTTGTCGGGACTCTCAACTACTTCCGCATTTTCTCCGGTCACATGACTTCGGATACGCGCTACTACAACGTGAACAAGGACGTAGAGGAGCGCGTCGGTTCTCTGCTGGTTATGCGCGGCAAGGAGCAGTTGCCCGTTGCGGAGATGCACGTCGGTGATATCGGTGCGGTGGCCAAGTTGAGCAAGACAACCACGGGCGACACCCTGACGACTAAAAGTGATCCGGTGCAGGTGGCCAGTCCGCAGTTCCCGGATCCGCTCTATGCCGTTGCCGTGAAGCCGCGCACTCAGGCCGATGGGGCCAAGATCGGGCCGGTGCTGACCAGCATCTGCGACACCGATCCCACGCTGCGCTGGCGGCAGGAAAGTGCCACCAAACAGACCATCCTCGAAGGCATGGGCGAGATGCATATCAATATCGCCATCAGCCGTGCCGAACAGTTGGGGCTGGGCCTGGAAACCGAAATGCCGAAAGTGCCCTATCTGGAAACCATCACCCGGACGGCTACCGCGGTGTACCGCCATAAGAAGCAGACCGGCGGGGCGGGGCAGTTTGCCGAAGTGCATCTGCGTGTGGAGCCGATGGAGCGCGGTTCGGGCTTCGAGTTCGCCTCCGAGGTGTTCGGCGGTGCGATTTCCCAGCCGTTCATTCAGTCTACCGAAAAGGGCGTCCGCCAGGCGTTGGAGAGCGGCGTGATCGCCGGTTTCCCGGTGGTGGATGTCAAGGCGGTTGTCTATGACGGCAAGGAACATCCGGTTGACTCTAAGGATATCGCTTTCCAGATTGCCGGGCGCGGCGCGTTCAAGGAGGCGGTGCAGAATGCGGGGCCGGCGCTCCTGGAGCCGATCATGAATGTGCGCGTCATCGTTCCGGAAGAGTACATGGGCGATGTCATGAGCGACATGAACACGCGGCGCGGGCGCGTCCAGGGGATGGATACCGTCGGCGGCAAGAGCGTTGTTTCTGCCCAGGTGCCGCTGGCGGAGATGCTCCGTTATGGGAACGATCTGCGGTCAATGACGGGCGGACGCGGCATCTACACCATGGAATTCAGCCATTACGAACAGGTGCCCACGCATCTGATGCAGGAGATCATTGACGCGGTCAAGCGCGAGCAGGAAGAAGAAGGGTAGCTTGCAGGGCCTTTCATAGAGCAGACAAAAAGCGCGTCGTCAAGGCGCGCTTTTTGATTCAAGGGGATAAAGCGGGCTAATCCTCGGAATCTTCGTCTGCGGCTGGCGGCGGTACGGCACTGCCTGTCAGCCGCCGCCGGATGCCCAGCAGCCCTTTCAAGATTTTTTGTGGGCCGCTCAATTTGTTCACGCTGTCCAGCCCGACCTCGTAAAGTGCCGCGCCGTTCAGCACCTTGCCGCTGCGCACCTGAACATCGCCGAGGGCTATAAGCGTCTGGCCATACAGCGTTTCTTCGCCCAGTTCGTGAAATGTATCCGCCGCCTGACGGTAGCAGCTAATGGCCTGCTCGGTGTCACCCTGAGCAGCATAGACACCGCCCAGATTGCCCAACACCTGTGCTTCCCGCTTGCGGTCGCCCATCTCGCTGAAGAACTGCAGCGCTTCCTGCATCAGCATGATGGCCTGATCATATTCTCCCAACGCCCGCTTGACCAGCCCGATGTTGACCTGCATTTCCGCCGCCATATCCGGCTGGTCGTCGGCCTGGTAAGCTTCATGCGCCTGCCGGAAAAGTTCAGCAGCGGCTTCGTATTCGTGCTGCTGGAAGAGGCGCACGCCCTGTTCCTGTAATTCTTTCGCACTGCTCATGTGGACCGCTCCTGCATTCCCTGCTGGCCTAGAGGGTGATGTTGTTCAGGATATTCTCCGCAATGTGGCGAAGCTCCTCCGGCTGCAAGCGGCTCAGGTGCAGGATGCTCTCTGCGATGCCGCGCAGATCGTTGACTTCCAGTTCGCTGAACCACATGGCCAGCTCGATGAAGCTGGCGTTGACCGGATTACTGATGAAAGCCTGCATGTCTTCCGGCATTTCGCTAAAGCGCCTGAAATTTTCCTGCAGCTCCAGCCAGTGGCCGATGCGGTGGGTATTTTCCAGGAACACCCGCAGTGCTACATTGGTGGCCGTCGCCAGCGATGTGAGTTCGGTCAGCGGGATGGCTTCCTGACCCAGTTCATAAGCCTTCAGTTTTTCAGGGCTGATTCCGGTCTGTTCCGCCAGGGCCTCAATGGAGAGATCGGCTTCAGTGCGGGCTTTGCGCAGCAGCGCCCCCACAACGCGATTGCGCAGTGCCAGGTATTCGGTGTGCTGCAGGCCATCATGAGGCGCGTTGCCGTTGAAAGTCTCCGTGCCCCAGAAGTGGCTGATCGGGACGCCGAGTTCGTAGGCCAGCAGTTCCAGTTCTGGCAGGCTGGGCGCTTTGGTGCCCGTTTCCCATGCTTCGAGCGTTTCCGGGCTAATCTGCAGGCTGGCTGCACAGCTTTCAAGGCTGCGGTTGCGGGCCAGCCGGGCATCCCGGATCAGCACGCCAAGGATGCGGCTCCGTAGCGCATACAGCTCGTTGAAATCAAGCGGTCTGTCAGCCGGGCGGGCGTCTGTGCCTTCTTGTTCGCGCTGCTTCTTCAAACGTGCGGCAATATCGCTAAAGCTCATCAACTCATCTCCAACCAGCATGGGCTATTGGGTGCATTATAAAGCCAGCGGCAGGACGGGGCAAGCAAAAACAACCGGGCCACCGTAGTGATCGGGTGGCCCGGTTTGCTGTTTCGAACGGAGACAAATTACTTGGAGGACGCTGCGCTGCCCACGCTTTCCATGAACGTGTTGAATTCATCCATGGTCACGATGACCGCGCCTGCCGGTGCAGTGATCTCAAACGGCTGGTTCAACTGCTCCAGGCCGATTTCGAGGTGGAACTGAATGACAATGGGGGGCATCTGGACACTGCTGCCGCCGCTGTTTGCGCCTGCAGCACCCATCAGTGCGCTCATGTCCAGAGTGAGCTGGAAGTCCATCGTGGTGGCATGAATGAACTGATCATCGGCGCCGATCCACTGCGTCTGG
>JALSTC010000280.1 GCA_026983935.1 Ardenticatenia bacterium | reverse complement strand
CTACGTGAACATTCTCAAACAGAACGGCTTTAACGTGGTTGGGGATATTCTGGATCGGCTTTCTGAAGCAGGTGATCAGGGTTTGCTTGACCTGCAGGGCTTTGGACGGAAGGCACTGGCGGACGTCAAGAAGCGTCTTCGTCAGCGCGGCTACGAACTGCCCGAGACGCCTCAGGTCGGGTAACATCAGCGCAGTAAGCAGGAGCAGGGCAGGCTGTGATTTCAATCGCCTGTCCTGTTTTTATGTCTGCAGGGGGATTTACAATGGTACATCATAGTGGACGGGTTGAGGTTATCTGCGGTAGTATGTTCAGCGGTAAAACCGAAGAGCTGATCCGCCGACTGCGGCGGGCGAGGATCGCACGCCAGAAAGTCCAGGTTTTCAAGCCCGCGCTGGATAACCGCTACGCGGAAGAAAAAGTGGTCTCCCATAACGGCCAGGACCTTTCTGCCCAGATTGTAGAATCTGCTGCTGATATCCCGACGCTTGTGGAACCGGATACGACGGTTGTTGGTATTGATGAAGCACAGTTCTTTGACGAAATACTGCTTACTGTCGTCAGCGGTCTGGCTGAGCAGGGCGTGCGGGTTGTGTTGGCCGGGCTGGATATGGACTTTCGCGGCGAGCCTTTTGGCGTGATGCCGGGGCTGATGGCCCGTGCGGAAGAGGTTACCAAACTTCACGCCATCTGTGTGGTTTGTGGCGAAGACGCCAGCCGCACACAGCGCCTGGTCAATGGACGCCCGGCGCATTACAATGATCCGGTGATCATGGTTGGTGCGTCCGAGGTTTACGAAGCTCGCTGCCGGGAGCACCATATCGTACCACGTGACTGATCCTCCTTTCGTGGTCAGGAATAGGGCGGTGGCGTGGGGCTATCCTGTACTGCTGAGGCCGATAAACACGTAAGGATACCCTGATGCTGGATGAACTGTCGCCTCACGATGATTTGCCATCGCTGGATACGCTTGCTGTGCCGCGTGAAGACGGCAGAGCAGAGGCTATCCGCCGGGCTGTTGCAGAAGTCTTCCAGATCGAATCCGAACAGTTTTATCCTGAGCGCGGCCTTACCGCGATTTTCACCGGCACGCTGCTGCTGGATTCTGAGACCGCCTATGATCAACTGGATGCGCGGCTGGCCGCCTTGAACCAACTCCCGGTATTCCGGGAGCGCGATGGCGTTCAGGTTATCCATATCGTTGCCGGTCGCTTTGATCCCCCTCCGCGCCCCTGGTGGCCCAATGCTGTACTGTTTATCCTGACGGTTTTGAGTCTGCTCTACACCGGTGCAGGTATCGCACTGGGCGAGGCTGTACTGGATGATCCCAATCGCCAGTTAGTAGAAATGTGGCGCGGCTGGCCCTATGCGCTGAGCCTCATCCTGATCCTCGGCGCGCATGAACTGGGGCATTATTTCGCGGCACGGCATCATCGTGTTCCGGTGACGCTCCCCTATTTCATTCCCCTGCCTTTTGGTTTCTTTGGCACGCTTGGCGCATTCATTCAGCTTCGTGCACCGATGCGCAATCGCAAGGTGCTGTTGGACGTGGGGGCGGCGGGGCCGCTGGCCGGGATGGTCTTTGCCGTGCCCATTCTGCTGATCGGGCTGGCAACGGCCAGAGTGGGCTTTTTGCCCACCGATCAACCCTATATCCTGGAGGGGAATTCCATTCTGTATGCCATGGCCAAGGTCGTGACGTTTGGACGGATGCTGCCGGATGGGCATATGGATGTGTTCATGAATCAACTGGCACAGGCGGGATGGACGGGGCTTTTTGTCACCGGCCTCAATCTCATCCCGATCGGCCAGCTTGATGGCGGCCATGTGCTTTTCACCTTGCTGGGTGAGCGGGCGCGGGCGCTGTACCTGCCCGTCCTGCTGATCATGGGGGTGCTGGCAGTTACTGTGTCGGATGCGTGGTTCTTGTGGGTGCTGCTGCTGCTGTTCTTTGGCCGCACGTATGCGACTCCCCTTGATATGCTGACACCGCTGGATAGACGCCGCCAGTTGATTGCCGTGCTTGCGCTGGTGATCTTCATCCTGGTTTTTGTGCCGAATCCCCTGCAGATCATGGAACCGGCTTCACTGCCACCGCTGGAGATGTTCTGAGGAGCGCCCGATCATGCTGGATGATAAGAGCGATCTGTCACGCGAGGAACTGCTGGCACTGCTGGATGTATACGCCAGGAACTGGCTGGCCCATGATGGCAGTTGGTTTCTGGCGGTGGAAGAAAAGTATGGGCTGGAAGCGGCAATCGAAATGGATGAGCGCTCCTGGGAGCGATTCTCGCCTGCAGAGGCGCGGCGAATCATGCGCGTTTTCGACATTCCGGAAGGCGGTGGTCTGAAAGCGCTGGCGAAGGCACTGCGCTACCGTCTTTATTCACAGGTCAACAAGCAGCGATTGATCTGGGAAGATGATGGTGCGCTGCGCTACGAGATGATCGAATGCCGGGTGCAGCAGACGCGCCGACGCAAAGGACTGCCGGATTTTCCGTGCAAGTCGGTGGGTATCATTGAATACACGGGCTTTGCCCGAACGATTGATCCCCGCATTCGTGTGCAGTGCCTCGCCTGTCCGCCCGATCCTGTTGGAGACAAATTCTGCTCGTGGCGCTTCACCATTGATGAAGCCAAGGAGGGCTGAGCGAAGCCAATGGCAAGAAGATATACCCTGTCGGTTGTTCTGCTGTTGGTAGTGCTCAGCGGCTGTCGTGGGCTGGGCCAGACGCCACCGCCGCCGCCCATGAACCCCGAGTCGCTGGCAACCTCCATCGCACTGACCGAAAATGCACCGCCGCCCGGTTTTGAAAACGTGGCTTTTCCCCGCGTGGATGACGGGCTGGAGGAGCTTGCTGGTGCACGCTACACGGTTGATCTGCGCTTTGAGGGCGTTCTGGATCAGGATTTGAGCCAGACGGTGGGGCATATCCGTGCCGAGGTGTGGCTGGACGGCTTTGCCCCGGCACGGCGGGTGGTATTGAGTGCGGAGGGTGATGCTTTCGTGGCGGAGCCGCGCCGCTTTGAGGCGGTGCGCCTGAGCGAGGATTACTACCTGGTGGATGAAAACGGGCGCTGTCTGCTCAACGCGGAGGAAACGGCCCGCGCCGTCGCCAATCTGGATGCTGGCTCCCTGCTGGGGGGGGTGATAGATGTGCCTTACGGCGGCACCCAGGCCGTGCTGAACGGTGTGCAGGCCTATCGCTATGACGTCACACCGCAGGCCGCGACGCTGCCCGTGATCAATCTTGTTGAGGACAGCGCGCTTGACCTCACAGGCGAACTGTGGGTTGCGCCGGAATTTCATGCAGTTGTGCGCTATTATGTCAATGTGGATGTCTCAGATGTGCGGCTGTTTGAGAGCGATCTGGCGGTCAGCGGGCAGGTCTTCATCCGCTATGATGTCTACGACCTCGGTGTCGTGCCCAATATCAGCATTCCCTTTGGGTGCTAGCCAGCAGCATTCGGTCTCACAGCAGCCGTTTCAGCGCTTTTGACAGCCAGGAGTCATCGGAAGCTGCTTTTTGGGCCGGAGCTGCTGGCATATTCTTCCTGTGCTTTTTCGGGGCACCTTCGGCCTGTCTCAGGAACTCTTCGGCGGGATCAAGGGTGGTCTCAGCGCGGCCATGTTTGCGCTCATCCGTGATGGCGATGACAAGCATATCCAGGCCGTGCTGATATTCTCTGGTGAAGTCTGCATAAGGCAGGCCGCGCATCCAGGGCATGCGCGGTATACGACGGGCAACGGCCAGATAGACCGGCTTTTCACGCTGGAAAGCCAGTTCGACCTCGCGCCGCATGTGCTCGCGCTGCAGAGCTTCTGGCGAGAGGACGACGATCACGCCTTCACAGGCTTCGATAGCTGCGCTTTGTGCAACATCCCAATCCATGCCCGGCTCGATCTCATTGAGATCGAACCAGACCTCGATTCCCAGTTCACCCAGGTCTTCGACCAGTTGGGTTGTCAGGAGCGCATCTTCACGGGTATAGGAAATGTACAGCACGCATCCCTCACAATTCGTTGCTGTGGCTTGTCCTATAGTTTACTGCTTTCCAGCGGCCTGCGCCTCAAACCTGGCCTGATCAACGAGGAATCGTTCATGGGTGGCTTCGCCTATTTTCTCGATACTATCCCAGGCCTCAATCGAGAAAATCAGCCGTCTGCCCTCGACGGCTTTCAACACGGCTGTGGCGCGGACGGCTGCTCTGACCGGTGTCGCGGCAGTGTGCTGTACATCGATGCGTGTGCCGACCGAGGTCTGTCCGGGAGGCAGGTGGCCTTTCAGAGCATCTATAGCAGCGGATTCCATCAGCGCGACCAGCATTGGGGTAGCAAATACGGCGACTGTGCCACTGCCAACCTGTGTGGCTGTCATAGCGCTGGTCACAATCCATTCGCTGTGGCCGGTCAAGCCGGGTTCGAGATTCGCGGTCATGTGCTTCAATCTCCCGCAGGCCGTGCGGCATGTTGTGCCTGTTCATACTCGGCCTGAAAATCCTTTGCGCGTCCGCCGCGCAGCATCCATGCCGGGAGCAGCGCCAGAATACATAGCAGCGCTCCCAGCAGAGCAAGCTCGCGGATCACCTGTGCGGTAATGGAAACGTAGATATTGATCGCTTCCTGGGTCATGGCGACGGTTTCTCCAATGCGATCAACGGCCAGGACTGAGACGCGCCGCAGGGCAATTGTCGTCAGCGAGGACGCAGCTAACGTCATACCCAGCAGCCGCAGCATGTCGTCAATGGCTGCGGCGATGCCGCGCCGATCATCTGGTGCTGCGTTGAGCACCGCGGCGCTGGTCGGGGAGGTCGTCAGACCCAGTCCTACGCCGACCATGATCATATGCAGCGCCATTTCGCCGTATGACACCGTCTCGAACCAGCGCAGGCCGGCCAGCACAAATCCGATGGCTGCCAGCACCAGCCCGACAGCAGTTGGCAGGCGGTGGCCGTAACGATCGCTCAGCCAGCCACCGGGAACTGCGGCCAGCCCCATGGGAATGGTCAGCGCGCTCATGACAAGGCCAACGCTCAGCGCCGCCCCGGTCAACTGGGAGACGTCTTCGGCGCGGATATTGATCAGGATCGGCACACTGACCAGGCCGATCATCAGAGCAAAACCGACGATCAGGCTTGTCAGGTTTCCGGCGGTGAAATTTCGTCGGCGGAACAGCGCCAGATCGATCAAGGGATTGCTGCTGCGGCGCTCCACCAGCAGGAAAAGAGCGAATGCGAGTGCCGCGACCAGCAGCAGTGGCCCGGTATACGGTGGCAGGGTAGAGAGTTCCTCAAAAGTGGTCATATCGGCGGTGACCTCGGTGTTTGCGCCCAGGCCGATACTGATCGCGGCGAGCGTCAGCCCGAGCAGAAGCGCCCCGACAAAGTCAAATCCGCCTGCTGCGCGGGGCTGCCGGACGCCCCGCAGCACCCACCATGTGAGCGCAAGGGCCAGCAGGCCGACGGGAACGTTCAACCAGAACAGGGTGCGCCAGTCCACAAATTGCACCATGATCCCGCCGTAAAGATGCCCGACCACCCAGCCCGCCATGTCCACTGCACCGATCAAGCCGAGCGGCTGGGCGCGTCGGTGCGGCGGAAACAGGTCGCCCACCAGCGCCATACTGATCGGCACCAGTGCGCCACCGCCAAATGCCTGGACGATGCGACCGATGATCAGGGACAGCAGGGCTACGGCGGTGGGATCGGGACGCTGGCCCATACGCCGTGCCAGACTCATGATCGCATCAGCAGGCAGGCCGTCCGCCCCTGCTACCCAGATCGAGCCGATGATGAAGATTCCCAGACAGATCAGGTATACGCTGCGCCGCCCGATCAGATCGGAGACGCGCCCCATAAAGGTCATCGAGATTGTGTAGGCCAGCAGATAGCCGCTGACCACCCAGGCTACGTCGTCCAGGCCGCTTTCCAGCGGTATCTGCAGCTCGACGATCACCTCCGGCAGTATCGCGGAAACGATCGTCAGGTCAAGCGCCCCTATGAAAACTGGCAAACTGACCAGCGCCAGTACCAGCCAGGGGGATGGATTGGTCCGGGGTCTGTTGGCGGTGAATCTGCGGGCAAATGCTTGCATGGGATTGGCGAGTCCTGTCTTCAGGAAAGTGACCGGCACAAAGCCGACTACTACGGCGCTTCCACCGTGTAGTCGCCGTTATAGTCGTAAACCTCGACCGTCCATGTGCTGGGTACAGGCTCTTCCTCGCTGACTGTATCCGGTTGGACGATGACCAACCGTTCCGCGTGACCGTTGTCCACACGGATGTAGAGATCGACCAGGACGTCATCCTGCGCCGGAATCAGGCCAATGGTCAATGCCGATACCTCGCTGCCCACCGCGCTGCCGGTCAGATGCCACATGGCAACGCCATCGATATCTTCGATACCCTGCAGCGCGATATCGTTCAGCGCCCCCATTGCACGCGACAGGCCGCTTTCTGAGCGCACCAGGTCTTCCGCATTGAATCCCGGCGAAAACTCAGCATTGATCCACTGTCCACCGGTCAGGATGGCATGACGGTAGTACTGATCATTGCCAATGGCAATCACGTCCACATCACCCGCGATGCCGCTTACCAGTACACGGACCCGCGCCTGCACACGATCCGGGGCGACGTAATGGCCGTTGGCCCGCAGGAAGTTGATGATGCCCGCCTGATCGATGTAAACGGGCGCTCCTGTGCGCTCAATGCTGACGGCAAAGCTTTCGGCATCTCGAATAGACCGGGCGGCCTCTGTGATCAGGGCCAGCGGTTCAGGTGTGGGTGTGGCTGTTCCTCCGCTGCATCCAGCCAGGAGAATCGACAGCACAAGCATGATTATCCAATACGGTTTCATACCGTTTCCCTGTTATCCGTAATCCGGTGCCGCTGTCTTTTCCTACGCCCGATGTCCACATAAGTTGCGCGGCAGGGCATGTGCATTATAAGAAAAAGTCCTTGAGCGCAGCGCTGATCTCGTTGATCAACACAAACCACTCGATGCCCGGCTCGCGTGTGACCAGCATGGTTTTGTCTTTGAGGGTCAGCGCTTTGATGCCGTCTATGGCAAACAGCGTTTGGGCCAATGGAGACCCCTCCTCGCCGCTGGTCATATCCGGGTAAACCTCGATAGGATCGATGGTGAGCTGCTGATTGGTTTCGATCCGTAAGACATCGGGATCGTCGGTCTGTTCGGTGTTGATCGTGATGTACTCCGACATGGCGAGCACCTCCGGTATTCATGTCAGTGCTTCGTCAATGACTGTGGGCAGTGTTTCTGGGGCATCAAGCAGCGTGCCCGTGTAGTATGCTGCGCAGTCGAAATCTTCCAGGCAGGTCTGGCGCAGACTGTCCTCTGATCGGGTGCTCCAGACAATGATCGGTGTATCCGGGAATGTATCCCGAATGCGCTGCAGTTCGACCAGGCCGGGAGCGGGGTTACCTTCCGCTGGAATCGGGGCGCAGATGACCACGTCCGGCGTCAGCGTATGACCCTGGGCGAGATAGTCATCCAGCGATTTCGCTGCCAGAATAGTGTGGTTGTAGGCTTCTTCCAGCGCCTCATAAAAGTTTTCGTAGACCTGCTGCTCCAGGCCATGCAGCCCGTCGCTGGAGGGCCGGTTCAGAACGCGGAACAGATTTTGCAGCAGTGCAACAGTTGCCATCGAAGTGCCTACCTACTAGAATGAAGTTGCTGACGGTATATTATACAGTGCCTTCCACCACTTGCGGAAGGTCAGGAGGTCAGCCTGGACGCCGCACGTCATGAGTCCCGATGGGGTATGGAGTATAACCATGTTCAAGCGTTTTGCCGGAACCCTGAGCCTAATGGTACTGGTTGCCCTGGCATTGACCGGATGCTTTCGTCAGGCCGGCCCCGGTATTGAACCGACATTTGATGATACTGTTCCGACACTGCCGCCCTTTCCTTCACCAACGGTCGAGGACATGACTCCTTTCGTGACGCCGTTCGTGCCCGGCGCTGGCCCGGATACGACGCAGATGCCGACTCTGGTTGGCCCCTCGCCAACGCTGTCACTGGTGCTGCCCGGCGAAACGGAGGAAGTAGCGGCCACTGATGCAGGGGCTGGCGTCCTGCCGCTGGCATCACCGACGCCGCTTGTGACTGGCACGATTCCTTTCGCTGCCGGGCCAACCTTCACGCCGCTGCCCGGTGCGCCTCCTGTTGATCTCAACCCTGTTGTCCCGGCCACACCGACGACGGCTGCTCAGGGTGGGGAGACATCGGGGGGGGGATCCTCGGCAGGCCTGAATCCGGGTGATGACTGCACCTACGTTGTGCAGGCGGGTGATACGGCCTTTCACATTGCGACCATTCATGGCATCACACTGGCCGAGTTGAGCGAGGCCAACGGTTTGAGCGATGCCGATATTTTGTATGAAGGCCAGGTGCTGCAGATTCCTGGCTGCGGTGAAGGGGTGACGCCTGAAGGTGGCAGTGAGACCGGCGGGCAGGGGCCAACAACTGCACCGCCGCTGTTGAATACGCCTTCATCTGCAGGCGGCACACTGATCCATGTCGTTCAACCTGGAGAAAATCTCTTCCGCATCGCGCTGCAATATGGGGTGACGGTTGATGACATTGTGGCTGCAAACAATCTGGGCAGTGCGGAGGCCATTTTGAACATCGGGCAGGAGCTGGTTATCCCGACTCCATGAGCAGCAGTCCGCCACTTGAATAGAAGTATGAGGAGCAGTGAGCCAGTTCACGGCTCCTCTTGATTCATGTAGAAATGCATCCGGCGAAATTCCGACTGTTGCCGCTGCCGTCTGTGGTCTATACTATGTCAGTATATGAATGCCTGGTTAAAAGTGGGGGAATTCGTGGGCTGGCGATTGCACCTGTCTACTCAACCCGTTTCGGCTGTCCAGATCATCTCCGGTGATGTGCCGCAGGTGGCCATCTGGGACAGTCGGCACAATGTGTATTTCTACGATCTTCACGATGCCACACCGCTTGGGAGTTTGCGGTTGGCCGATCAGCAGCCGCCTGCCGATTTGAATGATGAATACTGGCGGATGTTCGTTGCAGAGCTTCAGGCTCCAAATGGGCGGGCGCTGCCGGTTGCGTATTTCAACGGTCTGACCCTGCATCAGAGCGACGATGGCCGTATGCGGGTCTATCATGCCCAGGAACGGCTGATCCTGGAAGTAGATGGCCGCCACATCGTCCTGAATCGAGAAGATGATGGGCGTTTCCTGATCAGTGCACTGGATCGCACGCTGGGTATTATTGGTGCGATCAATGATGACGGAATGCTCACCGTGTTTCAGCAGCATGTCCGCGTCGGTCAGTTTGATCTGGGCCTTTCCCTCGGCGTTGATGCCCGCCTGAGCCTGCTCGCGCCGTCTGGCACGGGCACCCTGGTCGTCAGCGATGGCGAACACGTGGCGATTGTCGATTCTGCGGGCCGTGTACAGCACCAGTGGCAGGCTCATTATGCTGCCGGGCCGGTGGCCGCATCTCCTAATGGCAAAATCATTGCCCTGGCGGATATAGATGATAATGTCATCCGCATCTATGATGGTGAACTGCATCCGACTCACCAGAAACACGCCATTGATTTGATCGCGGAAGCCAGGCAGGTGCAACTGCTGGCTTCTCTGCCGGGGCGGAAAGCAGCGCTGTCGGCAATGGATGTATCCGATGATGGCGTGATCATCTTTGCGCTGGGTGGGGTGGTCTGCGTCACCCGGCTGGAGGCCCTGGACGTGCTGCCACAGCCGCGACCGCTGCTGTGACATGACCCGGCTGCTGTGGTGCCATTTGCGCCCCAACTGCTGTTGAATTCCCATACGCGCATATTTCCCCCTCCGGTTGATAACTGGCGGCCTGTATTTTGCATGTATACTGAATCTATTGAAAACATGGCCCGCGGAGAGGGGACACATGATCAGACGAAAGAGAGTACTGGGTATCGCGGTCGGGGCACTGCTCCTGAGCACCGTTGTTGCTGCCGGGGCTGCACTTGGACAGGGAACGGGCAGTGTGCTCGACGACTTTGAGGGCAGCGCCTTTGAGGATCGGTGGTGGCACTATGATGATGGCAGTGTGTTTAACTGTGTGGTATCTGCCCCGGGTTACGAGAGTGACCATGCTTTGCGGGTGAGTTTTGAGATAGGGGCGGCGCAGTTCCCGGGTTGCGGTATGGATGTTATGGATGCGGCCAGTTGGACAAACGCGACGGGAATCACTTTCGTCTGGCGGAGCGAACAGGCCGGGCAGGTTGTTGTTGTGGTGCTGGATATGGCGGACTCTTCACAGACGAACCCCGATTCTGAGGGCGTGACGCCCTTCGAAGCACTGCTGCTGACGTCCGGCGGTGAATGGCAAGTCGTGGTGCTGCCCTGGTCAGCTTTTGCGAAGGCTGATTGGGTTGGCGCTACCGGGGCGGATGCGATCGATCCGGGCCGTGTGGTAGATGTGCTTATCATGCCTGGCGAATCGCAGCGGGGAACGCTCTGGATAGACGATCTATCGCTGGCGAGTAACAGTGTGCAGTCGCCGCCATCGGGCGGAGAAGACAGCTCCGTGGTGACTGTCGGCGGATATGACAAATTTGCGTTGTGGGAAGGCAGCACGCACCTGCGTGGCGTGAACACCTGGCAGCGTGTGGTGATTCCAGAATTGGATGGCCTGGAATTCCTGGGCAGCGGGCATGTTGGCCCACCGTATACGCAGGAAGACTTTGACCGGTTGGCGGCGCTTGGTGCGAATTACGTCAATATTTCCGGGCCAGGACTGTTTACTGAGCGGCCTCCTTATGTGTTGGACGAGGAAGTTCAGGCAAACCTCGATAATCTGCTTGAGATGATCGGCAGGGCAGACATGTTCGCCGTCATCAGTGCCCGCACCGGGCCGGGTCGCAGCGATTTTACCTTCTACTCAGATGACGTTGTCGGGTGGGGATATGCGAATCTGCTCAACGATGAGGTGTGGCGCGAGCAGGCGGCGCAGGATGCCTGGGTTGAGATGTGGCGCTATACGGCGGCGCGCTACCGCGATAATCCCATCGTCGTTGGCTATGATCTGATGGTGGAACCGAACGCCAATGACGTATGGCTGGATGTCTGGGAGCCGGATGAATTTTATGCTGCCTATGCCGGTACATTGTATGACTGGAATCAGCTCTACCCGCGCATTGTTGCAGCCATTCGCGAAGTAGACCCGGACACCCCGATCTTGATTGCGGCGTCCAGTTACAGCGCCGTCGCATGGCTGCCGTATTTGCAGCCGGTTGATGACGCCCGCACGGTATATACAGTACACCAGTATGAGCCACAGGATCAGTACACGCATCAAGAGAGCATACCCGCGGAGCATACCTATCCGGGTGTCTTCGATGTGAACTGGGATGGCGTACCCGATGAATTTAACCGTGAGTGGCTGGATGGGTTGTTAACCGTCATAGACGATTTTGCAGCGCGGTACGATGTGCCGGTGGCTGTGAATGAATTTGGTGTGGTGCGCTGGATTCCCGGCGCGGCGGACTTCATGCGCGATGAAATGAGCCTCTTCGAGGCGCGGGGCATGAATAATGCTTTCTGGGCATATCACCCGGCCTGGCCGCCTCATCGGGAAGGGAATAACGCCTTTGATTTTCTGCTCGGCCCGGACCCGAACAACACTACCACCGTCGTTGAAAGCGATCTACTTGCTGTGATTCGCGATTACTGGAGCCATAACACACTGCGCCCATCCAATGTAAGCGAATGGATGCCGTAAGAATGAGGTGATATGCGTATTGCCATTGACGCCAGCAGGATTACACTGGCACGCCGCACCGGAACCGAACGTTACGCGCTGGCGCTGCTCCGGGCACTGCTGGCGCTGGAATCGCCGCATGAGTTCACGCTGTATTTTCGGGACACGCCGCCGTCGGGGCTGCTTCCCGCGAATTCACGTGTGACTTACCGCGTCATTCCCTTTCCCCGGTTGTGGACACATGTCCGATTCGCGGCGGCGCTGTGGGCGGAACGTCCCGATATGACATTTGTGCCCGCCCATACGCTGCCGCTGGCCTTTCCCGGCCCGGCTGTTGTTACCGTGCATGATCTTGGCTACCGTTTTTTCCCCGAGGCGCATCCCGGCTGGCCGCGCCGTTATCTGGAATGGTCAACACGCTACAGCGCCCGCCGGGCAGCGATCGTCCTCACTGATTCGGAGGCAACCAGGCGCGACCTGGTCGCCATCTATGATATACCGGCCCACAAGGTGCACGTGATTTATCCGGGCGTGGATGCGTCGCTGACCCGTGTGACCGATCCCGCTGAGCTTGCCCGCATTCGTCGGCGCTACAGCCTGCCGGAGCGTTATCTTTTCTTTCTGGGGACACTTCAGCCGCGCAAGAATATCGCCCGGCTGGTGCGCGCCTACGTCCTGAGTGGGGTGCAGCAAGACGGGGTTGGTCTGGTGCTGGCGGGTGCGCGGGGTTGGCTCTATGATCCACGCTGGACAGCCGGAGTGGCAGGGGTGCATGAAACGGGATACGTAGACGATGCGGACGTTGCCGCTCTCTACAGCGGCGCGGCTGCGCTGGTTTTTCCCTCCCTTTATGAGGGTTTCGGTTTCCCGGTGGTAGAGGCCATGCGCTGTGGTACGCCTGTGATCACCAGCACGACTTCCAGCCTGCCGGAGCTGGCAGGCGAGGCGGCACTGACGGTTGATCCATTGGACGTGGAGGCGCTTGCTTCAGCGATTCGGCGGGTGGTTGGCGACGAAAAACTGCGTGCGCGGATGGTGGAGATGGGGTATGCTCAGGCCGCCCGCTTCACGTGGGAAAATGCGGCCTGCCTGACGCTTGAGGCTCTTGAACAGGCAGTACAATGATTGTTCAAGCATAAGAGGGTTTATGTATCGCGAAATCTCCGGCAGGTTGACGCCGGGCAAGCTCCTCCGTCTGCTTAAATTTGTGGTGCTCATCCCCGTTTATCGTCTGATCCGGCAGGGGCCATACCGCACCCTGCTCTGGGCTTTTGACCGCTACCGGCTGTTTTTGACCGGTGTGCCGACTCTGCGCCATGCGCGTGTCACGCCGAATCTGTATATCGGCGGGCAGATGCGGCAGGAAGGCTGGCGGCGGCTGCAGGAAGCGGGTGTCACCTCGGTGGTCAATATGCGGCGTGAACATGACGATCGTGCTGCCGGACTGCCCATCCCCCCGGATCGCTACCTGCACCTGCCAACGGTGGATGATACGCCGGTGGCGCTGGAAGACTTGAAGCGCGGTGCAGATTGGATTGCAGAGCAGGTCGCCGATGGGGGGACGGTCTATGTGCACTGTGCCGCCGGATCAGGGCGTGCGCCGAGCATGGGGGCAGCCTATCTGATCGCTCATCATGCCATGACGGCTGATGAGGCGCTGGCGGCGATCCGGCGTGCGCGGCCTTTCATCATGCCGATGCCCTCACAAGTCAAGCGCCTGCATGAATTCGAGTCCTGGCTGCGCAATGGCCATACGGCTGAATAAGAAAACAGGGCATCACAGATTCGACGTGATGCCCTGCACCAGACTGCTGCGAAGGGGTTATTCCGAAGGCATCTCATGCCAGATGAGCGGTGGATAGGCCCGACGGACGGCGTAGTACAGCGGCACGCTGACGATCGCACCCGCCACGATCTGAGAAATGTTGAATGGAATCTCCGCCACTGCCTCTGCGCCGACGAGTATCAGCCCGGCGATGAAATAGCCGCCGACAAGCACAACCCCGCTGACCAGCGCTGCCAGCAGCAGCCGCCACAATTGACCTTCGCCCTGTACCAGATACCCGGCAGCAAAGCCCATCAACCCGTGAATCACCAGCGTGAAAGGTGCCCACTGGGCATAGGGGGAGGTGACGTCTGCAAGCGCCGTGCCCAGGGCACTTGCGATCGTCCCGACGACAGGCCCGAAAGCGAAGCCGGTGAACAGTACCCCGGCATCACCCAGATGAACATAGCCACTGATAGGTGTGGGAATCTGGACGTAGCGGGTCAGGGCGAAGATCACGGCGGTCATCACGCCGGTCAGTGCCAGCGTACGGGGATCGGTCAGCAGTTTCCGCTTGAACATGGTTTATATCTCCTTGCGCCGTCATCCGCTCCAGGCTGGATAACGGCAGCATGGTTTACCGCTTTGAAAAGTGGCAATACTATAACGTGTCCGGTTGATTTTGCTATATTTTACTCCGTCAATGTCTGTTTGTTGTTGGAATCGCCCGGCCAGATTGGCTCAAGGTGCGCTTCCGCCCAGGCGTTGTAGCGTGCCTCGATTTCGCGTGTGAGCGGGCCCGGTCTGCCATCCCCGACTCGATGGTCATCAATCATGACGATAGGAACCACGCCGCGGCTGCTGCTGGTGAGGAAAGCTTCCTGTAGTTGGGGTACCGCGTCCAGCGCGACGGGTTCCGTGCAGACGGGCAGCACCTGCGGGGCGACCTCCAGCACAATACGACGGCTGATGCCCCGCAGCACGCCGTTGGAAGCCGTGTGCAATTCACTACCCAGAATGCCATAGAAGTTGCTGCCCAGTCCTTCCAGGATGAAGCCGTCAGGGCTGACGAGCAGGCCCTCATAGGTGCCATCGGTCATCTGCTGCTGCAGCAGGGCGCGCTCCTTCATCCAGTCTGTGTTCTTGGCGCGGGGATTGCGCCGGTGGCCGGGAAAAGTCTGCACGCGCACACCGTGCTTGCGCAGCTCAGGGGGCACTTCATGCAGTGGCTCGATTGCGAAGTAAATGTGATCAGGTCGGGCCGCCGGGATGGTGATTCGGAAGCGGGATTCCGGGTAGCCTGCTTCGTCAATTAACTGGCGAAGTGTTCTACGCAGTGCTGCACGATCCAGCTTCAGGGGAATGCCCAGCAGATGAGCGGATTCTTCCAGCCGGTCGAGATGGGCGTCCAGTTCAAGGGCCGAAGTGCGATGAAAAGTACGCGCGACGGTGTAGACGCCGGATGGTTCATGGCGGCTGGCATCCTGCAAAGATGTAGCCTGGTAGGGGGTTGCTTGAAGCCCATCAGGTCTCAGGATGGCTGTTTTAATGGTTGTAGAAGAATGCATGGTTTCGCTTCATTCGGCAGATAGGGTATCTATGTAGCCTGTAGGGGCTTCAGCGGAAGAAATTACTGACAAAGAACCAGAGATTTGCCGGGCGCTCTGCCAGCCGCCGCATGAAATATGGATACCATTGCGTACCAAATGGCACATAGACGCGCATTGTATAGCCCTGCCGGGCTAACTCTCGCTGCAAATCAGCGCGAATGCCATAGAGCATCTGGAACTCAAAGCGATCCCGGGGGATTTCGTGCATGCGGATGAAATCCCGTGCCTCATTGATGATTTTTTCGTCGTGGGTTGCGATCGCCAGGTAAGCTCCACTTGTGCCATCGCTGAGATATGCCTTCATCAATTTGACATAGTTGGCGTCAACATCCGCTTTCTTCGGGAAGGCTTTGTCCGGCGGCTCTTTGTAAGCGCCTTTGCACAGGCGGACAAATGCCCCTTCCTC
>JALSTC010000279.1 GCA_026983935.1 Ardenticatenia bacterium | reverse complement strand
AATCTGGCTGCCATCCGGTGACCACACAGGCCCACGGTCTTCAATAGACCCGGCGGTATTGGTGCGCCGCGTCTGCGCGGAACCATCGGTCAGCATGGTATACAGTTCATAATTGCCGTCACGGGTGGAAACAAAAGCGATCAGCGTGCCGTCTGGCGACCAGTCCGGCTCGATGTCATCACCGGCGGCAGTGGTAAGCTGGGTAACACCGGAGCCGTCGCTGTTCATCACATAGACATCATATGCGCCGGGTGCACCCTGCTGGAATGTGATCTGGCTGCTGTCCGGCGACCAGGCCGGGTTGAGATCGTCCACCGCATTGAACGTGCGCCGCGTCTGGCCGGAGCCGTCGGTGTTCATGGTATAGATTTCGATGTTGCTGTCGCGATCGGTGGCAAAGGCGATCTGCCCATTGTTTGGTGCCCAGGCAGGGTAGCGATCCATCGCGCTGTTGACGGTCAGGGGGCCCGTGACGCCGCTGCCGTCAGAGTTCATCGTGTAGATATCATAGTCGCCATCGGCGTTGCTGGCATAAACGATCTTGAGTCCTCCGGCAGACCACGAAGGATCAACCTCATTGACAGCGGGCGTGTTGGTCAGGTTGGTGCGGCCTGTGCCGTCCGCATTCATCACGAAAATATCAAAGACACCGGGCGAGCCTTCATCCGAAGCGAACACGATTCTGCCGGTCGGCGTGGCTGGCACGACATTGATCGTCACCGTGCCCTGATCAATCGCCGGCGTGCTGTCGGTCACACTCCAGACAAATGAATCCGTCCCCAGGAAGCCTCCCGGCGGCGTGTAATTGTACACAAACGGATCGGCTGTAGGCGTCAGCGTGCCGACTCCGGGCGGCGTGACGATATTCACCTGCGTATAGGGCGGCGTGCCGCCGCTGGCCACCAGCGTGATCTGGTAGTTCACTGCGCCGAAGGGCACATTGACCGTCTGATCCTCCGCGTCCAGCGTGGACAGCCCGACATTAATACGCACCACACCAATGTCAGTGAAGCCGTTGGCGTCCGTCGCCAGGAAAGTGAACGTGTCATCGCCGATGAAGCCGTTATTGGGCGTGTAGGTCACAGAGGGCGGCGTGCCCGTGACCTGCCCATTGGCCGGCAGCGTGTTGAGCAGGAAGGTATAGGGCGGTGTACCGTTCTCCGCACTGAGGGTGATGTCAATCGGCGTCTGGTAAGGGGTATCCAGGTCGAGATCAACCGCATTAAAGCGAGCAGAATTCCCGCCGCCCGCCAGCGCGGTGGCCGTCGCCGCATTGGTAGCCGCTGCGATGGCCGTGGCGTCCAGCGCCTGCAGGTCGCAGTCACTGACGATCAGCTCCTGCGGATCGTAGCTCGTCCATTTGCCCCAGTTGTCAGCCATCGTGATCCAGTAGGCCAGCACCCCCGGCTCATTGAACGGCCCCACTTCCGCGCTGTACAGACCTTCGCCGTCATTATGCATTTCCACCATCTGCCCCGGTCCGTTGTTGAAGACGTAATTGAGGCGGATGGTGTACAGCCCCACACTGGAATCCACCTGAGCAGCAATGCGCGTGGTCACCGGCGCACAGCGATCGTCTATGGCCGTCACAAGGCTGCCCGAATCGGGCGCGACGGCCATCACCACCGGCGCGGGCTGATCCTGGGTGGGTGTGAAAGATGGCGGCGGCGAGGGGGTGAACGTATCCGTCGGCGTGGGCGTATCCGACGGTGTAAAAGTCATGCTGGGGGTATAAGTCTGTGAGGGCGTATAAGTCACAATGATGACAATGGGCGTCCAGGTGGGCGTAAAGGTGAAAGTGGCCGTGGGTGTGGGCGTTGTTGTTGGCGTCGGTGTCGGCGGGGATGTCGGCGGATTCGGGTTGAGCGGCGGCTCAGTGGGCGTCGGGATCATCAAGACCTGCGGCGGCACGCCGGTCGGGGGCGGAAACGTACAGGCGGCAAGGATCACCAGCAGCATCGCCACAAGCAGGCTCTGTCGTTGTGTAAACACTCCCACTTACCCCCTTACCACAAGCGGCATTTTCTGGAATCATACCACAGGTCACCCATATACAATTGTTGGAGAGTTGCTAGAACGCCGCGGCCCACAGCACAAAACACCCTCCGACAAGCCAGGGGGACGCGACCTGCAGCGTCCCCCACAGCACTTTTCAGCCAGAAGCGCTCAGATGGAATTGGTCACCACCGGCAGCCCTTCAATCAGCGTGAGCGTATAGGCCCCGCCTGACCGCCCGGCAAAACTCCCCACGACAATGGTATACGTGCCATCGTTGGGAAGTATCACACCTTCCAACAGGCTGTTTAACCCTTCACCGCTGTCGTCGTCGAAAGCCACTTCGTTACCATCTGCATCGCGCAGCGTGAGCACCGTGTCGAACTCGGCCTGGATGGTCACTGAGATCTGCTGTCCGGCCCGCCCGGTGAACGTCCATTCGTCCTCCGCGCCTGCATCCAGTGTTTGCTCGATCGTCTGGCCGATCTCGATGCTGCCCGCGTTGGCCTCCGGTGGCTCCGATGGCGCAAAAGTCAGGCGGTACGCCTGCCCCTCAGTGCCGTTCACGACGATGTAATACTGCCCCTCGGTCAGCTCAAAGGGGAAGCCCACTTCCACTGCTGTGAACTGCTCCCCCTCGGTATCGAACACCTCTACCCAGAGAAATCCCTCCTGTGAAGTATCCGCTTCAAGGGAGAAATAGCCAGCGGGAGCTTCTACCGCCCAGATGTGGGAGGCCGCCGGGCTATCAAAACGGCCCTCGAAGGGCTGACCCGGCACGATAGTGCCCTGCTGCCATGCTTCCGGGGCGACGAACGTGTTGCCGCTCACCAGCATCAACGTGTATGGGCCACCATCTTCCTCGCCGAAACCACCCACACGGATGGCATATTCCCCGTTGGCCGGAACCCGCCAGCCATGGATCAGGCTGTTCAGGCGAGGGCCACCATCATCATTGAACGCCAGTTCATCACCACCTGGCCCGGTGATACGTATCACCGTGTCGAAGTCTTCGCCGAACACACCCACGCTGAGCACCTGCCCCACTTCAGCGCTGAACGTCCAGACATCCTCCGCACCTGCACTCAGCGTCTGCGTGACCGTCTGCCCGATCTCGATGCTGCCCGCGTTGGCCTGCGGTACCGGAATCTCCGGCCCTCCCTCGCTCAAGGTGAGCGTGTACGAGCCACCGCTTCGCCCGCCGAAACTGCCCACAACGATCGTGTACGACCCATCGGCAGGCAGCGTCACACTTTCAATCAGGCTGTTGAGACCCGACCCGCTGTCGTCATCATAGGCGATTTCGCTGCCCGTACTGTCTCGCAGCGTGAGCACCGTGTCAAAATCGCCCGTGATCGCCACGCTGACCGTCTGCCCGGCCCGCCCGCTGAACGTCCAGACATCCTCCG
>JALSTC010000278.1 GCA_026983935.1 Ardenticatenia bacterium | reverse complement strand
CCGACGATGGCGAGCGATGACGAAGTGACGATCGCTATTGTTCAGCCCGGTGGCCGGGAAGATACGCTGATCGAGCCGGTTCCCACAGAACCCGGTGATTCGGAGGCAACCCTGACCGAGGCTCCCGCCGATCGCGACGCGATCCTGAGGGAAGGCCTGGATGATGATACGATCCCTGTGCGGCGCTGGCAGCCGGGTGTGGATACACAGGAAATCCCGCGTGTTCGGCCAGAAGAGGATGAAGATACCGCGCTGGATGACGAAGAAAATGAGCCGAATACTCTGCATTTGAAGGACCCGGATGACCTGTCCCGATAAGGTTTGCCCCGCTTTGTCACCATCGTGCCCCCGGCGACGGGGGCATTTTGCTTTCCCGCAGTGGTGCTTTCCCGATATCATTTTCTGACGTAAGCCGTTATGCTGCCGGGTTGTCTGATCTGGTAGAGAGAAATCACTCACCCGGCAAGAGGGTGTGAAACTGGGGGTAAAAACCATATGTCAGAAAGTCAGAATACGATTATTGTCTACGGCACAACCTGGTGCCCGGACTGCAAAAGAGCCAAACAGTTTCTCGGTGAGCAGCGTATTCCTTACCGCTGGGTGGACATTGAGCAGGATGCTGCGGCGATGGCTTATGTTGAAGAGATCAACGGCGGCAAGCGTATTGTCCCGACCATTATCTTCCCCGATGGCGATATCATGACCGAGCCGAGCAATGCGGAGCTGGCCGCCAGAGTCGGGCTGGTCACCAGGGCCAAGCGCACGTACTACGACGTCATTGTCGTTGGCGGCGGCCCTGCGGGGCTTACCGCCGCGTTGTATACAGCCCGTGAGGGGTTGGATACGCTGGTCATCGAAAAAGGTGCTCCCGGTGGGCAGGCAGGCGTCACCCAGATCATCGAAAACCTCCCCGGTTTCGATGAGGGAATCAGCGGCGCGGAATTTGCCGCACGTCTGACCCGACAGGCCAAGCGTTTTGGCGTCGAACTGCTCCAGGCACAGGCGGTGACCGACATCCGCCTCAACGGGCAGTACCGCGAGGTGCATACAGCAGACGGCAACTGCTACGCGGCATCTGCCGTGCTGCTTGCCACCGGTTCGCGCTACCGCCGTCTGAACGTCCCCGGCGAAGATGAACTGATCGGAGTCAACATCCATTTTTGCGCAACCTGCGACGGGGCTTTCTACAAGGGCAAGCGTGTGCTGGTCGTTGGTGGAGGGAACAGCGGCTTTGAGGAAGGGTTGTTCCTGACGAAATTCGCCGATGAAGTGACGATTGTCGAATTTCTTCCGGAGGTGCGGGCCAGCGTCGTTTTGCAGGAAAAAGTGGCCGAGCGCGATGATATGCGCGTGATTACCAACCACGCTGTGCAGGAATTCGTGGTGGAGGACGGCAAACTGGCTGCCGTCCGGGTGATGGATCGAGCGACTGAACAAGTGCATGAATGGCATCCGGATGGCGTCTTTGTCTTTATCGGTCTGACACCGAACAGCGATTTCCTGCCGCAGGAGATCGAGCGCGATCGGTTTGGGTTTGTGGTGACCAACAACACACTTCAGACGTCGCTGCCGGGAGTTTTCGCGGCAGGGGACGTTCGGGCCGGGGCAACGGCGCAGATCGCTGCGGCTGCCGGGGAGGGGGCGACTGCTGCCCTGATGATCCGTCAGTACCTCAATGGGCTGTCTAATCGGTAAGAAATAGGCCTGTCCACATATCTGTATTGCGAAGTGCCTTTTTAGCCGAGGAGACAGAGGTAAATGCGTAAACGGACAAGACAGTTAGCTATCTGGGGTGGTTTTGGGGTTATCGTCGTGTTGTTCCTGGCGGCTTTTACACTGGCAGGGCCGGACGTGAGTGCGGTCGATTCGCCGGGTGGCCAGGGAGACCCGACCCCCACGCCTGCTGCGGACAACGGCGACATCATGACGGTGGACGATCGGTCATCTCGCCTGCGGGCTGTGACTGCTTCCTGGGGCACAAACTGGGAACTGCACAGCGTCTCATATGATGAAATTCTTTCCGGTGGGCCTCCGCGTGATGGCATTCCTTCGATTGATAACCCGATGTTCATCAGCCAGGACGAAGCAGCCGAATGGCTGTCCGATAATGAGCCGGTGATTGCGGTGGAAATCAATGGTGACGCCCGCGCGTACCCGTTGCAGATCATGACGTGGCATGAGATCACCAATGATGTTGTGGGGGATGTTCCGGTAATTGTCACGTTCTGTCCGCTGTGTAACTCGGCTATCGTCTTTGATCGCCGCGTGAATGGTGAGGTTTTCGAATTTGGTACATCGGGGCTGCTGCGCCACTCCGATCTGGTTATGTACGACCGCACGACGGAATCGCTCTGGCAGCAGTTTACCGGGGAAGCCATCGTCGGCGACCTGACCGGCACAGAATTGACCTTCCTGCCGTCAAGTATTATCAGCTTTGCCGATTTTCGTGAGGCCTTCCCGGATGGCGTGGTGCTTTCGCGGGAGACGGGCTTTCGCCGCCGCTACGGCACTAACCCGTATGCGGGTTACGACACGATCGGGCAGAACCCTTTCCTGTTCCTGGGCACGCCTGACGGTCGTCTGCCAGCGATGGCCCGCGTGGTGACTGTGTCGTATGATGACCTGGACGTGGCTTATCCATACAGTGTGATCAGCGAAATCGGTGCGGTGAACGATACCCAGGGCGAGCATGAACTGGTCGTTTTCCACACATTCGGTACGACCAGCGCCCTGGGCGACGCCGTGATCGCGGATGCGGAAGATGTGGGCGCGACGGGTGTCTTTGATCCCTATGTCAATGGTGAGCGGCTGACATTCACCCGTCAGGATGGCGTTTTTGTGGACGACCAGAGCGGCAGCACCTGGAATATCCTGGGACAGGCCATTGACGGCCCCCTGACCGGGGAACAGTTGACCCCGATTGTGCACGGGGATCACTTCTGGTTCTCCTGGGCGGCTTTCAAGCCGGATACCATTATCTATCAGGGTGAGGCGGAGTGACACTCCCCACGCCTGAGGGCGGGGGCTTCTGACGGACGCTTGCCCTTGCCCGCCCCGTGATGGGGCGGGTAGTGGGGCTGCGTTATCCGGCACGGGTGTGTCCCACCCGGTCGCGCGACAGACCACCATCGCAGGTGACCCAACGGGTCGAAAGGTCGAAGTTTTGGAACATCGCGCCGTAGACAGAACAGCTTCTGGATGTGTAGGCCGGGTCTACGAACGCCACCTCACGACCGGCACTTTCAGCCTTGTACGTGAGATGCTGCCGAAACGTAGACCAACCGCTGTCCAGAATGCGCTTGCTCAGGTGTGCTCAGGTGGTGGCTGCGGGCCATGCTGCGAACGCGCAGGTCTTCCAGCGCGATGCGATCATCCTGCGGATCATCGCTGTTTACACCGGGGACAATTCTAT
>JALSTC010000277.1 GCA_026983935.1 Ardenticatenia bacterium | reverse complement strand
GAGACGGACTACACGTCCGAAGAGCCTGCCCTCGCCGCCGACGCAGAAGCGGCTTCGGCCCGATAGGGGGATTGCCGATGGAATTAACGATTGAAACGCTTGTTTTTGCCATCTTCTCCATCATCACCCTGGCAGGCGGTCTGGGTGTTGTGCTGGCCCGCAATCTGTTCCGGGCAGCCCTGATGCTGCTGGTCAGCCTGTTTGGTGTGGCGGGGTTGTTCGTGCTGCTGGCCGCGCCCTTCCTGGCGGCGGTGCAGATACTGATTTACATGGGCGGCATCGCCATCCTGATCATCTTTGCCGTGATGCTGACACGGGGAATGGTGCGTGCCCACAAGGTGATGAATGAGCAGTGGGATGTCGCCGCCTTTATCGCGCTGGTGGCCTTTATTGTCCTGCTGGTCGTTATCATTCAGGTGGCGCAGGGTGACGGCGCGCCCCTGCCACAGGCTCCGGTGGCGGATGTCACCGCTGACCCGACGGTGAGCCTGGGGGCGTCACTGTTAGACCCGGCACAGTACGTGCTGCCGTTCGAGGTGGCGTCTGTGCTGCTGGTTGGCGCTTTGATCGGTGCGATTTATGTCGCCCGTGATGATGAAGCGGAGTGATTGTGATGGTTCCTTTGTGGATGTTTCTGGTGGTCGCGGCAGCGCTTTTTGCCATTGGCTTGTTTGGTGTGCTGGCACGCCGGAATGCGGTGGCAATTCTGATGGGCATCGAATTGATGTTGAACGCGGTTAACATCAACCTGGTGGCCTTCTGGCGCTACCTGACGCCGGATACGATGATGGGGCAGGCGTTTGCCGTCTTTGTCTTCGTGGTGGCTGCCGCGGAAGCTGCCGTTGGTCTGGCACTGATCGTTGCCATTTACCGCAGGCGGCAGAGTGTGGTTGCAGAGGACGTCAACCTCCTGAAGTGGTGACGTCCGGGAACGCGCTATGCTCGCTCGCTCTCCTGCGGGGTGAGGGAGATGAGCCAGAGATAGAGGACACGCCGAATGATTGATTGGACTAATGCGAACATCTTACCATGGTTGATCCCGGTGCCGCCGCTGATTGCCTTCGCGTTGATCTTCCTTGTGACCAACCGGAGCTGGTGGCTGACCGTGATCACGGCGCTGACCGGGACCATTCTCTCCTGGGGATTGGCAGCGGCGGTTTTTCTGCGAGCAGTAGGCGCGCCGATTCTGGGGCTGTATGCGCCGGAGCACTTCGGACCGAATGCCTTTGGCTCGCAGGTGCCCTGGATGGCGACGGGGGCGACACAGTTCAACGTCGGGGTGCTGGTTGACCCGCTGACGGTGATCATGCTGTTCATGGTGCCGCTGGCCATCCTGATGATCATGCTGTACTCGGTTGGCTACATGTATCATGATCCACGGCGGGAGCGCTTCTTCGGCTATATGACGCTTTTCGCCGGGGCCATGCTGACCCTTGTGGTGGCTGACAATCTCCTGCTGCTTTTCATCGGCTGGGAGATCATGGGCTTCTGCTCCTACTCGCTGATCGGCTTCTGGTTCGAGAAGGAAAGCGCCTACAAGGCCGGTGTCAAGGCTTTCATGACGACCCGCGTGGCCGACGTGATCATGCTGCTGGGCATTGCCTATCTGTTTGCGGAGACGGGCACGCTCAACTTCCGTGATATTTTCTTCAACGAGGAAATGCTGCACCAACTGGCGACGACCCCGGCACTGCTCTTTGGCGGGGCCTTCAGCGCCGCCGGGCTGATCGGCGTTTTCCTGGTGGTGGGCACCATCGGCAAGAGCGCCCAGTTCCCGCTGCACGTCTGGCTTCCGGACGCCATGGAAGGCCCGACGCCCGTCAGCGCGATGATCCACGCGGCGGCGATGGTTTCCGCCGGCGTGTACATGGTTATTCGCATGTATCCGCTGCTGGAGGCCGGCGCTGACCCGCATCATGGCATCTACAGCCCGCCGCTGATGCTGATGGCCTATATCGGCGCATTTACAGCGCTGTTTGCGGCGGTCATTGCCATCTCTCAGAACGACATCAAACGTGTGCTGGCCTACTCCACGATCAGCCAGTTGGGTTACATGGTGGCGGCGCTGGGCATCGGCGCGTATGTGGCCGCGGCCTTCCACCTGATCACACACGGCATCTTCAAGGCGCTGCTGTTTATGTCCTCCGGTGCGGTCATTCATGGCATGGAGCATGGTGAACACCATGCCCATGAACACGGTCACCACCCGCACAACGTTTTTGAGGATGAGGGTAAGCCGTTCGATCCGCAGGACATGCGCAACATGGGCGGGCTGAAGGATCGCATCCCGGTGACGTGGTGGGCGTTCCTGGCAGGCGGGATGTCGTTGGCCGGGTTCCCGTTGTTCACGGCGGGCTTCTGGTCAAAGGATGAAATCCTGGCCGAGTCGTGGAATCTGGGGCTGGGCGGCGAAGGCTTCGGCCCGGCGATCTTCGTTTTCATCCTGCTGGTCGTCGGCGCGTTCCTGACGGCGTTCTACACCACACGCCAGCTAGCGCTGACTTTCGCTGGTGAGCCGCGTACCGAAGCCGCCGAACATGCCAGTCTGGGCGGGCCGAGCAGCCTGGTTTCCATTTTCATGCAGGGGCCGCTGATTGTGCTGGGCGTTCTGGCGCTCATCACCGGTTATGCCGGTGTGCACCCGAGCTTTCCGGTGTTCGGTCCGATCTTCAGCCCCGGCGGCAACCCGTTCCATGACTTTGTGGCGGAAACGCTGATGCATCACCCGCCCGTATCCGATTTCAACCTGGTGTTCACGCTGGTGCTGATGCTGGTGCCGCTGGCCGGGATTGGTCTGGGCTGGCTGATGTACGCCCGTAAGCCGCTGGCCGCCGGTCAGGAAGACCCTGGCAAGGTGGCTCTGGACGCCATCAGCCCCGCGATCTGGCGCTGGATGGAGAACAAGTTTTACGTGGACGAGTTGTATGACTGGGCGTTTGTGCGGCCCTCTTACTGGGTCAGTGAGACGCTGGTCAGCCAGATCATCGATCGCGGCGTTATTGACGGAACCCTGCACTTCATTGCACGGGCGGGAGTCTTCACTGGCGAACTGTTCAAGCGCTTCAACCGTGTGGTGATTGACGGCGTGGGCGACGGCATCCCGCAGGGCATCGGGCTGTTCAGCCGCTGGTTCCGCTTTATTCAGAGCGGCAACGTGCAGCAGTACATGCTGATGGTCGCCCTTTCGGCGATTGTGCTGGGTATTGTGGTTTTCTGGAATTTGATCCGCTAAGGCAGGGAGGCGTAGCCGGATGATTCAGATTGGCAATCTTTTTGAGATTCCGCTGCTCAGCGCGATCGTCTTCCTGCCCTTGTTAGGGTCGGTCGTGCTGATGCTGCTCCCCCGCGACAACAAGGTGCTGGTCCGCTGGGTGGCCCTGGGTTTCAGCCTGATGGTTTTCCTGCTGTCGCT
>JALSTC010000276.1 GCA_026983935.1 Ardenticatenia bacterium | reverse complement strand
GCAGACGGCGCGGGCGGTGGTGCAGGACGGCCCCATTGAAGCCGTGTATTGCAGCGATCTTGTACGCTGCCGCCAGACGGTGGCTCCGCTTGCGGATGTGGTGGGTTTGCCTGTGCATTACGATGTGCGTCTGCGTGAAGTTGATGTGGGTACATGGCAGGGCCTGGTGTGGGCGGAGCGCGAGGCGTTCGATCCGGACAACTACGCAGCCTATATCGCCAATCCGATGCATGTATCTTTTCCTGGCGGGGAGAGCCTGCATGATATGCAGGTGCGTGTGGTGGCGGCCTTGAAAGACATATTGATAGCGCATCCGACGGGGCATGTGGTTATTGTGACACACGGCGGCCCGATCCGTGCGGCGCTGCGACACTTCGGCTTGTGGCCCTACGAGTTCTGGGCGGAGGATGCGCCGCCCGTTTACAATGCCTCACGGACGGTGCTGCATTTTAATGGCGCTGAGCCTGTGGTTGAAGTGGTCTTGATGGCGGATGTGTCCCATCTGGCCGTCGATGCTGTGACCTGAACGAACGTTGGGGAAAAGCAGAAGTGATGAGCATGAGTACATTGCTGACTCTGGTCCGGCATGGTCACACGGAATGGAATGCATTGGGACGTTATCAGGGACACGCCCCGATTCCGCTAAGTGAACGCGGCCACTCCCAGGCGAGGCATCTGGCGGCTGCGCTGACCCAGGGGGAGAAGGTAACGGCCATTTACAGCAGCGATCTGCCCCGCTGCCGCCAGACGGTGGCTCCAATAGCGGACGCGCTGGGGCTGCCTGTATTCTATGATCCGCGCTTCCGTGAGATGGACTACGGTCACTGGCAGGGCCTGACACGCGCAGAACTGGCCGCCCTTGACGCTGACCGCTACGAAGCGTACCGCGCCGATCCATTCAATGCACCGATCCCCGGCGGGGAAAGCCAGCGGATGCTGGCGGTGCGTGTGCTGGCCGGGCTGGCGGATATACTGGCGGCGTATCGCGGCGGGCATGTGCTGCTGATCACACACGGCGGGCCGATCCGTGAGATTCTGCGTTACTATGGGCGGTGGGAGGGCGGTTTGCCAGCAGGCAATGCCTCAAGGACAGTCCTGGCGCTTACTGATGATGGCCGGACGGCTGCACTGGTGGCCTGTGGCGATGTCTCTCACCTGCCGCCGCGTTTGCAGCCGGAGGCTGGCGGTACCGCTTTTATTGCCGGGCAGTAATGGTCTGTCTGATTGCCCACCCACGCGGTATACTGGATGCAGCGGCAGGAAACAGGTAAAGAGTCACCGGAGCCTGTCTCCCTGCATCTAATCTAGTGGTGGGGGAATTCCTACCGTAGGATTGATTCTGGACTAAGGAGAGCGAGCAGTGAAAGACCCAATTCGCGTTGCTGTAACCGGTGGCGCAGGTCAGATTGGCTACAGTCTGCTTTTCCGCATTGCCTCTGGCGAAGCTTTCGGCCCTGACCAGCCGATTATTCTGCAGATTCTGGAGATTCCACAGGCCATGGATGCCCTGCGCGGTGTCAAGATGGAACTCGATGACTGTGCATTTCCGCTGCTGCATGACATCGTGCTGACGGATGATCCAGCCGTTGGCTTCAAGGATGCCAACTGGGCCGTGCTGGTGGGTGGAAAGCCGCGCACCAAGGATATGCAGCGGAAGGATCTGCTGGCGGCAAACGGTGGCATCTTTGCTGCGCAGGGCAAGGCCATCAATGACAATGCGGCGGACGATATTCGCGTGCTGGTTGTGGCTAATCCATGCAACACCAACGCACTCGTGGCTCATCTCAATGCGCCCGACATTCCCGCTGATCGCTGGTTTGCCATGACTCGCCTGGATGAGAATCGGGCCAAGGCGCAGATCGCGCATAAGGCGGGCGTTCTTGTCAGTGAAGTGACCAACCTGGTGTCCTGGGGCAACCACAGCCTGACGCAGTTCCCCAATTTCGAACTGGCGAAGATCGGTGGCAGGCCGCTGCTCGAAGTGATTACCGACCGCGAGTGGCTGGAGAATGAGTTCCTCACCACCAATCAGAAACGCGGCAAGGCGATCATCGAGGCACGCGGTAAGAGCAGCGCGGCCAGCGCCGCCAATGCGGCGATCAATACGCTGCAGAGCCTGACCCGGCCCACGCCGGAAGGTGACTGGTTCAGCGCCGCCGTGGTTTCCGATGGCAGCTATGACGTGCCGGAAGGTATCGTCTTCTCGTTCCCGCTGGTTTCGCCCGGCGATGGCACCTACGAGATCGTCCAGGGCCTGCCGTTGAGCGACTATGCCAAAGCCAAGATTCAGGCTTCCGCGGAAGAGCTGCTCGGTGAGAGAGAAGCCATTACGGATTTGATCCCGTAATTTGCCGCGTGCAGATGCGTTATCTGGTAGAAAAGGCGTCTTCCGGGTTGCCCGGTGGACGCTTTTTCCCTATAAGATAGGTTATGGCGGAGTGCAGGCCGATCACGCTCATTCGGTCGATTACTCTCGCCCCGACACCCGACAAAAGGAGTCCAGGTGACCCGGCGTATCGTAGACCTGGTAGATGGCGTTGCCATGATCGTGACCGATCTTCATGGCGATTGGGAGGCCTACCACGCATACCGCGAACGGTTTTTGCAGCTCTATGAGCAGGGGGCAGTGGCACGGTGGATTCTCTGTGGCGATCTGATTCACAGCGAAGCACCGGCACATCGTGACCGAAGCCTGGACATCATGCTGGATGTCATCCATCTTCAGGAAGTCGTTGGCCCCGATGTCGTGATTACGCTGTTGGGCAACCATGAACTCCCACATCTGTATGGCATTCCACTCAAACGAGGGACGGTTGACTATACGCCGCGTTTTGAGAAGATGCTGACTGCGGCAGGCGAGCACATCCGGCAGAGAATAATGGCCTTCATTGACAGCCTGCCGTTTTATGTGCGGACGGGAGCGGGTGTGATGATCAGCCATGCCGGTGCGTCTTCGGCTGCGATTGCCCCGGAAAATCGACGGCGGCTTGCGTCGTTCAGCCATCAGAATGTACTGCGGCGTGTGGATGCCCAACTGGCGCTTTATGATTCGGCCCTGCTGCGCGATCGTTATGCGCAGATGACGGGGAGCGAATATGACGATGATGTGCGTTACTATCTGGCGGTGACTGACCCGGCGGATCCCCGCTATGGTGAACTGCTGCGGCTGCTGGTATTGAATCTGGATGATCCGGATTTCAGCCTGCTGTGGGAAGCCTTTTTCAATCGCAATGAGCGTGGGTTGGGGGCTGATGTGTATCGGCATCTCATCCGGCAATTTTTGCAAGCGTGGTCAGAAGACGCACCTGCCGCACAGCACGTGCTGATCTCCGGGCATATGGCCGTGCAGGGGGGATACCGTATTGTAGCCGGGCAGCAGTTGCGGCTGGCGAGCTGGGCGCATGCTCATCCG
>JALSTC010000275.1 GCA_026983935.1 Ardenticatenia bacterium | reverse complement strand
ATTTGATCGGGCTGCCGGATTCTACGACGAGACGCGGGGCTTCCCGCCCGGCGTCGCGCCGCATGCTGCCGCACTGCTCGCGAAGATCGGAGGGCTTGACGCAGCCAGCCGCGTGCTGGAAATCGGGATCGGCACGGGGCGTGTCGCCCTGCCACTGGCGGCCCTTGTCCGCGGCGTCTGGGGGGTAGACCTGTCGCGCCCCATGATGCAGCGCCTGCGGGCCAAGCAGTCCGGTGAGCCGGTTTACCCCCTTGAAGGCGACGCCGCACGCCTGCCCTTCCCCGCTGCCGCCTTCGATGCCGCCGTCGCCGTCCACGTCTTTCATGTGATCGGGGACTGGCAGGAGGCGCTGCGCGAACTGGCCCGTGTGCTCCGCCCCGGTGCGCCGCTGATCCATGCCTGGTCGCACCGGGGCGATGTTTTCCGGCCCATCTGGGAGGCATGGCAGGCCGTAGTCCCGCCAGCACAGCGGCTGCGCCCCGGCGTAAGCGATGGGCAGCGTGATACATTCCTGACCGATGAGGGCTGGCGGCTGATCGCCGATGACAGCTACGCCTACACCGTCACCTACAGCCCACAGAATCTCATCGAGGACTTGCAAAATCGCTCGACATCCAGCACATGGCATCTCACCGATGACGAACTGACAGCGGCCATCGCCGCCGCGCGGGCTGCCATTGCCGAACGATTCGACGACCCGACCCGACCGCTGGTCATTTCCGCGTGGTTCCGCGCTCAGGCTTACCTGCCGCCGGAAGGAATAAGCCGCGCGCCTGCCAGGCGCTCCGGTCATTTGCGGGAGGATGACAGGGGCTGACTCTGCGGGAGGGACTCGCCTGGTGGAGACCGTGAACTTCATACCGGAATCCGGCGGGCGTGGTGATGCTCCCCCACGCCTGAGGCCGAGGGCTTTCACGCCGATTTTGATTTTTTGGTAAACTGGTTTGTACTGAATTTATTCTGGCTGGAAAAAGGTTTGTGACTGATGTCAAATATACGCCTTTTGCTGATCGAAGATGACCCCGATGTGGCCGAACTGCTGACCACCTATTTCAAAATCGTGGCTTACGAAGTCTTCCATGCCGCCGATGGCGCAGAGGGGATCGCCATGGCCCGCAGCCATTTCCCCAACCTGATCCTGCTGGACGTGATGCTGCCCGATATGACCGGCTGGGACATCACGCAGCGCCTGCGCACCAGCGCCCTGACGCGCTACATCCCGATCATCTTCCTCACTCAGCGCCATGAGCGCTCCGCCAAGATCAAGGGCCTGGGCCTCGGCGCGGACGATTACATCACCAAGCCGTTCGACATGGAAGAACTGCGGCTGCGCGTGCAGGCGGCCCTGCGCCGCGCCACCCAGGATCGCCTTTACGAACCCCGCACCGGCCTGCCCGGCGATCCGCTGATCAAGGCCGAACTGCAGGCGCTGCAGGACAAACAGGGATGGCATCATCTGGGCATCCACATCGAGCGGCTGGGCGAATTCCGGGAGCGCTATGGCTTTCTGGCCGCTGATGAAGCGCTGGCCCAGACGGCCCGGGTCATTCAGGCAACCGTCAAGGAACATGGCACACCCGATGACTTCATCGGTGTGACAGATGCCGATGAGTTCGTCGTCATCACATTTACCGACGATCTGAATACCTTCCGCCGCACGCTGCAGGACAGCTTCGCCCACACCGTCCGCACCCTCTATAATTTTCAGGATGCCGAGCGGGGTTACATGGAACTGGATTCCGGCGCGGCAGCCGCCGTGCAGGTACCGCTCATGAGCCTGAACATCCAGCGAAGAACCTGAAGGCCGTCTGGCATCACCAAGAAAACGTTCATGTCCAGAAAATAGAGCCGTTGGTTAAGATGAACTTGCCTTAAACACAAAAAACACCTGCCCTTCGACAACAGAGTTTTACTATAGCGTTTTTGAGACGGCCTCTCGCGGTTTTGATCGTTGTAAGAAAGGTAGGTAAGGAACGATGAAGGCCTTGCGGACGTTATGGACAGCTTTGCTTCTGGGAAGCCTGTTGATCGGCATCGCCCCAGAGCAAAGCGCCGCCCAGGGCGACTCCTGCGCGGCAGTGGTCGAACAGGTGATGACTGCCGTCGAAAACGCCTGCAGCCGTATAGGACGTAACGAAGCCTGTTATGGCAATGCGCAGATTGAAGCACGTTTTATCAAGACGTATACCGATGCGCAGTTCAACCGGCCCGCCGATCGTGTGCCGGTCGAGGCACTGCGCATGATACGCACATCCCCCTTCGACCGGGCCAGCGGGTTGTGGGGCGTCGCCGTGATGGATATTCAGGCCAATCTGCCGGACACGCTGCCGGGACAGGCCGTGCATTTTGTGATCTACGGTGACGTGACGTTGGAGAATGCCGGAGGTCCGCAGCCCGCCATCCCCGATCCCTGCCCGGCCACCGCGCTCGCGCCCAGCAATATCCGCAGCGGCCCCGGCCTGAATTACAATGTCATCACCAGTGTGCCCGCCGGGTATGATCTGCTGCTGACCGGGCGCAGCGAAGACGATGCATGGCTGTTCACCCAGGCCAATCGGATGCAGGGCTGGATCGCCGCCTCGCTGGTAGACATGACCTGTAATTCGGCGGCAGACCTGCCATACCATGACCCCGAAGCGACAGCCTACGGGCCAATGCAGGCCTTTTACTTCACCACCGGTCTCTCCGGGCCGACTTGCCAGGAAGTGCCACCTTCGGCGTTGGTGATCCAGAGTCCGGAGGGCTACACGGTGGCGCTCAACGCCAACGGCGTGGATATTACCGTCGGCTCGACCGTCGCCCTCACCGCGCCACCCGGCGGAGCCATGACCATCACCACGCTGCAAGGGCAGGCCATCGCCACCGCCAGAGGGCAAAGCCAGCCCATCCCGGCGGGATTCCAGACGCAGATCGCGCTTGCCGCTCCTCCGGGTGATCCCGCTCACCCGATGCCTGCCGCGCCGCCGGAACCGCCCCAACTGCTGGACCCGGCAATGTGGAGCGCGCTGGACGCCCTGCCGGGCGAGCTAATGGATGTACCGATTGAAGTGCCGGATATGTCGCAGTGGAGAGATGTGGACGATTTCTGCACCGATCCTGCAAATGCCGATCTCTGCGCCGATCTCAGCAGTCTCTGCGGGGATGGTTGGTGTGATCCCGGCTTCGGTGAAGACGAATACTCCTGCCCGGTGGACTGCACTGGCGAAGGCGGTTACTGCGGCGATTTCGTCTGTGATCCCGGCTTCGGTGAAAACGTCGAAAGCTGCCCGGAAGACTGCGAGGAAAGCTACTGCGGCGACCTGCTCTGCGACCCCGGCATCGGCGAGGATGCAAACTCCTGCCCGGTGGACTGCGATAATATGGGCGGCGGCGGGGAAGGCGGCTACTGTGGCGACCTGCTCTGCGACCCCGGTCTTG
>JALSTC010000274.1 GCA_026983935.1 Ardenticatenia bacterium | reverse complement strand
GCGCAGACGGTCATCTATGATTTCACCGGGCGGACGAAAGACAGCCCGCTGGCCCGCCTGCAGGACGTGCTCGGCGTGGACGATGCGCACGTGATCGTCCGGCCAGAGACGGCACGGACGGCGGATTTCCGCGTGGAACTGGGGCGGGACTATGACCCGTGCGTGTACCCCGTCCTCTCCCCACGCTGATCACCGGAACTGCGTGAACGTCACCATCGCCACGTTCAGCTCGCAGCCGTCGGCGAACGCCACGCGGATGTCCGGCGACAGCGGGTTGCCGAAGCCGTCCTCGATGCGCACGGTGTAGGGGTTGTACTGCGCCGCATCCACGCGGATGGGCACTTCCCACCCGGCAGCGCCGTAGCGCGGATCGCTGCCGCTGAGCACGTGCACGTCCTGCCCACCGCCGAACACGTGAATCAGCGTAGCCGGGCGGGGATTGCCTTCCATATCCAGCACTTCCCCGGCCACGCCGAACCAGCTACAGGGTGCGTGCAGGGCGCTGCGCGTCACCACCGCCTGGCCGTTAAAGCTGAAGCCCGGCGTCGGGGTGGCGGTGAAAGTCGGCGTGTAGGGCGGGTGCAGAATGGCGGCGATGGTCGCGTTGGGGGTGGCCGTCGGCGCGGGCACGAAGAAGTCCGGGGCACTGTAGGCCGCGATCAGGTACACGTCCCGCACTTCGTTGAGAATCTGCCGCGCCTGGAGCATGGTGTTGTAGCCGTTGATGCCGTTCTCCGGCGGCATGACGTAGTACGGGTCAGCGGCGAAGCGGTCGCACTCATCCGACCACAACTGAATCGCCTGCCGCAGGACGGCCAGCCCCTCGTTGAGCCGTTCAACCAGCGGGATCAGGTCGGGATAGGTTTCCTGCTCCCAGGCGGTCAGCGCATAATCGGGCGGCTGCTGCGGCTGGTTGACGCACGGCGGCTCCCCGACCACGCCAAAACGCACATCCAGCCAGATCGCCTCAATGCGTTCGAACTGATCCTGCGCATAGTTGATGTGGGCATGGATCGCCATGACCTCGACGGCACGGCTGCGCGTGACGCGGAAGGCCACATCATCGAAGGCAGCGCGGGCGCGGGCGATGGCCGCGTTCCCGGCGGCGATGGTCTCCGCGCTGACGCCCGCCGCGCTGCTGAAGCAGGCATCCAGCCACCACTGCACGGCGTTGTTGAGGTCGTTCACGCCCTGATTGAGCCGCGCCACCGCCTCCACCAGATCGGGGTAGTCGTTGCGCTCGGTCGAATTCAGCCAGTATTCCTCCAGCGCGGGCGGCGCGGAGCACATCTCCGGCCAGACGCCGGACTCGCTCAGATTCCAGGCCTGGGCGATCACATCCAGCGTGGCATTGGCGCGATCCAGATGGCGGCGGATGCCGTCCACCACCAGGAAGCGCTCGCGGGCGTTGGCATCGGAAAGGCGCACGCCGGTATCCGCCGCCGGGCCGACGACGGGCAGATCGTTGGCCGTCGCCCCGTTGGTGCTCTCCAGCGTGAGGTACTGCGTCGCCACCCAGCCGACCAGCCCCTCCCAGGTGATCTGCACCCAGTGCGCGTTAGCCGTGCGCCCGGTCACGGTGACGCGGGCGTAGCGCGGCAGGTTGGCGATGATGGGGTACGCGGTGCTCGGCCCGGAGCGCATCCGCAGGCCGCTGTCCTCCAGCACGCCGGTCAGTGGGCCGCCCGGCGACCCGGCCCCGGCATTGGGGACGACATTGTCGTTATAGGGGATGATGCGCGGATCGGCCAGCGGGAGGCTGCTCAGGTCGCCGCTGACATCCACGACCAGCAGCGCCACCCAGCCTTCATCACCGAAGAAGTCAATGCGCACCCAGTCGCCGTCCACGGAGCGCCCGGTGGCCGTCATCACATCGCCCGGCCCCAGGCTGCCGATGACCGTCGCGCCAATGGCAGGCCACAGCCGCACATTGATATAGTCGCGGTTGGGGGTGACCGTGACCGCCCCCTGCGCGGTGGTCAGCGCCGGGAATAAGAGGCCCGCCGCGATCATGGCGAGCATGGCAGTGATCAGCGCACGTTTGAACATGAGTCCATTTCCTTCACCCAGATGACGGCCATCCATGGACGGCCCGGATGCAGTATGCAGGCCGCCCTGCCCCTATCAGTTTAGCACAGGCGGCCTTTCCGGGCATGGCGTGAACAGCGGCTCCACCGGGCAGCGGGGCGCTGCTTGACGTGGATGGCCGCGCCTTCACCGGTGCGTGCCGATCAAATGATGCCATTAACAGGATCAAAGTGCGGAAACTTCCGTCAATCAGGGTATAATGGAAGTGCCTCCTTCCATATATTTATAGGAGTCATTGGGGGGCGGAACAGTCCAATGCAGCCCTGGCCGCTGCAAACCGAGGCGCACGGTTTGAGTGATTTGCGCATGTTGTTATCAGGGGCGCTGCCATGAACGATGATCTGAATCTTTCCAGTGAACAAAAAAAGGCCCTGCAGTCCAGAAAAGCGGGAGAAGCCTTCATTGCCCAGGTGCATGCCAAGATGAGCAAGCTCGTCGCGGAATTTGCCGCCGGGGAGATCAACCGCACGCAGTTTCATCATCTCTACGATCGCTACCAGCGCCAGATCATGACCGTTGCCCAGATCATCAACGAATCAGACCCCGAAGTCTGGCAGCAGGCGATCAATGAGAGCGAGGACACCTTCCACATTCGCAAGCGCCTCACGGCCAAAGCGCTCGGCATGAGCATCTACGACAACGAAAGCGGGCTGCCGATAGAGACGCTGGGCGACTTTGCCGTCGATTCGGCGCTGATCGTGCCCATGCTCAGCAGCTACCGCTCGGCCACGGCGGAAATCTTCCGCGCCGGGATGCGCAGCACAGAAATGGAAAACGGCCACTGGCTGTGCTTTGTGCCGGGCAATTATACGACCCTGATCGCCCTCTTTTCACTGGAGCCTTCCGACAATCAGCTCAGCACGATCGAGCGGATGCACAAGGATTTTGAGCTGGCGAACCGCGCCGCGCTGGAATCGCGTCACGCGGACCCCGAAAAGCTGGCCTATCCCTTCCTCTCATTCCTGCGCCGCGTGCGCGACAGCAGCACCGACGGCCTGCTCTGATCTGCGGGCATTATGCATTTTCAGGCAGAATACTGTACAATAAACGAAACAATTTCCCATTAACATCGCAGCAGCCGGGAAACGAAAGCGCTCTGTGGCCTCAGGCGGGCGGCGGTAGTGTGCCGTCATCAGCAGGGCTGCAGATATTCCCGTGCTGTCAGCCTGTCATCACGTTTATTCCCATCCTGAATCGTTCTTTATTCGTATTGTGTTGTCAAGCGCCTTGGAAACGGAAAATGCCATTATGTACAGGAAGCTGCTCCACCTTACCCTCAGCGCCGCCGTACTGATCGGCGGCTTCGCCATTTCTCCCGCAGCAGCACAG
>JALSTC010000273.1 GCA_026983935.1 Ardenticatenia bacterium | reverse complement strand
TGATGTTGGCCCCGGCAGTCCCTCCGGGCGCGCCGTGGATGCTGGCAGGCGATAATACTGCTCTCTACGGCGCATACTGGCACAATGCCTTTGGACGTCAGCCGGGCAGTGCAGGATGGGAAGTGCTGCCCTGGCTGGCCCGCTGGTTGTATGCGTTGCTGCCGGATGGCACGGCCATCGAAGTGCTCTGATTTTTTTCATCAAACACTCAAGTAACGGATGGAGTAAACCTGGCGTCTAAGGGTATAGTAAAAGTGCGGAACGCTTTCACAACTGACCAGAAGCGTATGGGAGTTTGGGTATGACGGATATCACAGTTGGTCTGGCATTCATCGCAGGGTTGGTTTCCTTCGTCTCGCCGTGTGTGCTTCCCCTCGTGCCTGCCTATGTAGGCTATATGGGCGGCCAGGTGACCACACAGGTGGCTGCAACGGCGGGCGGAGGCATGGTAACGGCCAGGCGCAACCGCTTTGGCACGTTTATGCACGGAATTTTCTTCGTCCTGGGCTTCACGTTTGTCTTTGTGACTTTCGGGCTGCTTACCACTGCCGGATCGCTGGCGCTGCGTGGCTCGATTGTGGACGTGCAGGAGATTCTGGCCCGCCTTGGCGGTCTGATCATCATTCTGTTCGGGCTGCATGTGATGGGCCTGCTGCCCAAAATCATCATGTGGGTGATGGGCAAGGCCGAGCAGATGAACAATGGTACCGGTTACATTGTCACGATTGTTGCACAGGTCGTGATTGCTTTCGTGCTGGCCTGGTCACTGGTCACCCTGATCCCGATTGTTTTTGGCGTCGGGTTGTATCTGGCCTGGCTTGTGCTTGGGGGCGCGTTCACCCGGCCCGGCGATTTCTGGTTGAATGCGCTTGGCCGTCTACAATCCATGCTCTACATGGACACCCGCAAGCAGATGCAGGCACACAACGAGGCCGGTTATGCCGGGTCTGCGTTGATGGGCGTCGTTTTCTCCGCTGGCTGGACGCCATGTATTGGCCCTGTGTATGGCGCGGTGCTTACGCTGGCTGCCAACGGCGGTTCGCTCAGCCAGGCAGGTGCCTTGCTCACTGCCTATTCATTGGGGTTGGGCGTGCCTTTCCTGCTGACAGCGCTGGCACTGGATCAAATGCAGGGTGTGCTGCGCCGTTTGCAGCGCCGAATGAAGACCATTGAACTGGTAAGTGGGCTGTTCCTGATCTTGATCGGGCTGCTTGTCCTGACCGGGCAACTGCAGCAGCTCAGCCAGATCGGCTCGACGGGCGATTTCGCTTACAACCTGGAATACTGTGTGACGGAATGGGTTAACGGCAATATCTCCATTGGTGAGTTTGGGGCCTGCATGAGCGCCGGGCCGGACTTTGGCGCGGACTCAGGCGGCGAGGCAGCGCTGCCCGGTACGGGGGGCAGCGCATCTGATGCAGGTGCGGCTGCATCAGACTCCACCGATGAGAACGTCGAGTCAGTTTCTGTTCTGGATAGTGTCGAAAACCTGGACGCCAACACGGTTGCCACGCTGCCGGATATTGGCCTGGGAGAAGGGTTCCTGGCCCCACCGTTCGAGACGACTGTCTACACCGGCGAGGCGGTTTCGCTGGATGACTATCGCGGGCAGGTGGTGGTGATCAACTTCTGGGCCACATGGTGTGGGCCATGTCGCGTAGAGATGCCGGCTTTGCAGGCTGCATACGAGGAACTGGCGGATGACGGTCTGGAAATCCTGGCAGTCAACCGGGGCGAATTGCCGGATCGCATTGATGGCTTCCGCGAAGAATTCGGCCTGACATTCCCCCTGCTGCTCGACCAGAATGAAACCATCGCCACCGACTATCAGGTTGTCAGCATGCCGACGACTTATGTGCTCGATGCTGACGGCATTATCCTGACACGGCACTTTGGTGCCATGACGGAAGAGCAGTTGCAGGGCTATCTGGATGAGGCATTTGGCACAGCAGGATAAAACGACTTTCAGCCATCGCGGCGCATATTCGGCCAGGGAGCGGCTGGTTCTTCTGCTTGGAGCAGCGGCAGCCATCTCCCTGGCGTTTGCCATTTTGTGGGCCGTTGGTCTTCCGGATCCCCTGGCGCTGCTGACCGCGTCAGAACTGCCACCGGGAAATCTGCCAACTGCGCCGTTGGTTGGAGCAGCCGCTCCATCTTTTGTTGCGGTTGATTCCAATGAGCAGATTGTGTCGCTGGAGGCCCTGCGCGGCAGTCCGGTCATCCTGAACTTCTGGGCGACATGGTGTGTGCCCTGTGCGCTTGAACTTCCTGAACTCCAGGCCCTGTATGAAGCACGGCAGGCAGAAGGACTGCGCATACTGGCTGTCAATGTGGATGAGCCTCCGGCTGTTTTTGTCCCCTGGGCAGCAGCGCGAGGACTGACGTTTGATCTGCTGCCCGATCCAGGGAGAGAAATACAGGCCCGCTACCATTTGCGCGGCACACCGCAAACCGTCTTAGTCGATCGGGAAGGCATCATCCGTGACATTTTCTATGGTGCAGTCAACCTGGCGCGTCTGGAAAGTGCACTTGATGCCTTGCAGTAAATTCCCTCCGGTATGTATATAATCACCGCGGTTTTCCCGGCCTTGTTTGTAGAATATAGTGAGTGCAGCCAATGATTCGTGATGAAGCTTCCCGCCGCCGCGCCATACGAATGCAGCGCCTGGTGCTGGGATTGAGCCGCCACTGGCTCCGGTTTGTGATTGTGTTCTTCGGGCTGTATGTAGGCCTGCCTTTTGCCGCGCCGGTCTTGATGGAAGCAGGCGCAACTGGCCCGGCCCGCGTGATCTATACGATCTACGGTCCGATGTGCCATCAATTCGCTTTTCGCTCCTGGTTCCTGTTCGGGGAACAGCCCGCGTATCCGCGTGCCCAGGCCGGAGTGGCAGGGCTGCGTCCTTTTGAGGAGTATGCCAGCCAGGACCCGACCTTTTCCCGCATCCCGAATCTGTCGGAATGGTCGGCTGACCTGCAGATCCTCTCGCGCAGTTTCGTTGGCAACCCACAGATGGGCTACAAAGTTGCGCTCTGTGAACGCGATGTTGCCATTTACGGGGCACTTTTCCTGGCGTCGATTGGCTTTGCCTTTGTCCGCCGACGTCTTCGCCCGGTGCCGCTGTGGCTTTATCTGATCCTGGGGCTGGGGCCGATCGGGCTGGATGGTTTCAGCCAGTTGTTGAGCAATCCGCCGCTCAGCCTGTGGCCTGCTCGCGAGTCGACGCCGCTGCTCCGCACGGTGACCGGTGCGTTATTCGGGCTGATGAATGCCTGGCTGGCGCTACCCTATCTGGAACAGAGCATGCGCGAATCGGAGGCGGAGCTTGTCGAGAAGCTGCGCAGTGCAGGCGAACTGGATTGAATACAGCCTGTTACACTTACACCAAAAAAAAGCCCCCGGTGTGATATGCCGGAGGCTTTTTTATGTTTCAG
>JALSTC010000272.1 GCA_026983935.1 Ardenticatenia bacterium | reverse complement strand
CATAATACGGTCATTTCCTAATGAACAAGTGACAGGAAGCGTCACATGATATTGGCGGGGCACAAGTTATGCTAAGTGATCCTGGCGGACTGTACAAGTATAAAAAAGGCAGTCCGGCCATTGCCAGGACTGCCGCTATTCGCACAGAGTGCCCCGGAGAGGACTCGAACCTCCACGCCCATAGGGCACAGGCCCTCAACCTGCCGCGTATGCCAATTCCGCCACCGGGGCAGCACAAATGAGATTATACATTGCCGTGATGTAAAGTCAATGCTTTCTGACAGGGCTGATGGTAAAATCTTCGCAGGGATTCGAATCTTCACCTTGACCAATCTGCAGGCTGAGAGGATGCCATGCGTATAGTTGTAGATGCAATGGGGAGTGATAACCGGCCTGTGCCGGATGTTGCTGGTGCGGTTGCGGCTGCTCGTGAGTTCTCCGACACCATTATTCTGGTGGGCGACCCTCAGAAAATAGAGGCGGAACTGGCTCACCATGATCTAGAAGGACTTTCAATTGAAGCTGTGCCCGCAGCAGAAGAGATCACCATGACAGACAAGCCCAGTGTTGTGGCGCGAGGCAAACCGAACTCGTCCATGCATGTGGGCATGAAGTTGATCAAGGATGGCGAAGGAGACGCCTTTGTAACCTGTGGTAATACCGGCGCAGCACTGGCAATAGCCACGTTGCAGACTCTCAGGCGAATACCTGGTGTTCTCCGGCCTGCATTGACGACGCTGCTGACCATTGGTGAACACCGTTTGATTTTGCTCGACATTGGTGCAAATGCAGATTGCAAAGCAGAATGGCTTCATCAGTTCGCTGTGATGGGCAGTATCTACGCGGAGCGAGCACTTGGGCGGCCATCTCCTCGTGTGGCGTTACTCTCCAATGGTGAGGAAGAGGGGAAAGGCAACCAGCTCATTAAGGAGACTGCCAAACTGCTGGCTCAAAGCTCACTCAATTATATAGGCAATGTCGAGCCGAAAGAAATGCTGGGAGGCCAGGCTGATGTTGTGGTCACAGATGGCTTTGTAGGAAATATTACGATTAAATCCATGGAAGCGCTGGGAGATACGCTTTTTGGGCTGATCCGATCTGAGCTGACGGGCGATCTGCGTTCCAAAGTGGGCGCGCTGCTGGCCAAACCAGCCTTCCGCCGCGTCTATCGCCAGGTCGATCCCTTTGAGGTTGGCGGTGCGCCTCTTTTGGGGGTCAACGGTGTTGTAATAGTCGGCCACGGCCGCACGAATGCGGTCGGCGTCAAGAATGCAATTCGGCAGGCACGGCAGGCTGTCGCCGGACAAATCATTGAGGCAATTCGTGAGGGCATAGCTGCTTACCGGTTCGAACAAGCTTCAGCCGTGGAAGACAATAGATAGTTGAGGGAAACGACATGGAACTGACAAGATATGGGCGCGTGCGCGTCGTTGTGACTGGCATGGGGGCACTAACCCCATTGGGAACGGTGAAAGCCTTGTGGGAAAGCCTCAAAGCTGGCCGCTCCGGTATTCGCCGTATCCAGAGCTTTGATCCGTCGCATATTGGTGTGCAAATCGCCGGCGAAGTGGATTTTGATCCCACCGAGTATCTGGAGCACAAAGAAGCGCGCCGTATGTCGCGTGCCTCTCAGATGGCTCAGATTGCGGCGCGGATGGCATTGGAAGACGCGGGCTTGACTTACGAAGAGCTTGCCGAGGAGGCGGAACGAACTGGCGTTGCCGTGGGCACTGCTTTGGGCGGATATGAGGTTATCGAAAACAGCACATATCGCTACAAGAGCAGTGACAAGAAGCGGAAGCCGAGTCCTCTGGCACTTGTTCATGGTTTGCCCAATATGCCCGCTCATTATATCAGTCGTGAGACAGGGGCTACGGGGCCTTTGGTTTCTGTGACAACGGCGTGTGCCAGCGGAACACAAGGGATCGGTGCAGGCGCGGACCTGATCCGTGAAGGACGGGCAGATGTTGTATTTTCCGGCGGGGTTGAAGCCCTTATTCAGGATTACGCCATCGCGGGATTCGAAGCAATGACGGCACTGGCTACGGGTTACAACGACAATCCTGAAGCAGCCAGCCGCCCGTTCGACGCGGAACGAAACGGCTTCGTATTCAGTGAGGGAGTGGCTATTCTTGTCCTCGAATCGCTCGAGCACGCGCTGAATCGTGGTGCACGTATTCTGGCAGAAATCCTCGGACATGGCTCATCGTCCGATGCCTACCATGTCGCCGCGCTGGACCCCAAAGGTCAGGGAGCGCAGCGTTCAATGCGCTGGGCGTTAGAAGACGCAAAAGTCGCACCGGAAGACATTGACTACATCAACGCACACGGTACTTCGACGAAAGCCAACGATGCAATCGAAACACTTGCTATCAAACGCCTTTTTGGCGAGCGTGCCTATAATATCCCGGTTAGTTCCACAAAAAGCATGATCGGGCACTGCCTGGGTGGCTCCGGCGCCATTGAAGCTGTTGCCTGTGTGATGTCCTTGGTCGAACAGGTGCTGCATCCGACGATCAATTACGAGCATCCGGATCCTGAGTGTGACCTTGACTACGTACCTAACGAAGCACGTGACGCAAAAGTTCGCACAGTGCTGTCTAACAGCTTTGGCCTGGGCGGGCAGAATGCGTCGTTAGTGTTGGGCAAAGTATAGCCAGTTAGTTCTGTGACATTTCTATGTACGTTGGGCGGCGATTGTTGGTTAGCAGTCGCCGCTCTTTTGCTGGCGGCTGTGAGGCGCTCACGCTAGAATCTGCGTCGTGTTCCACGAGTCATGGCGCAGACTCATCTGCCAGAATGTCAAGGAGGGGAATGGGTGCTGGCTAAGGTTTGTTCTCAGTATCTGATGGCGGGATTGTTGTTCATCGGGCTGTTCCTGGGAGCCTGTGGGCCTAAAGACAGCAGCAGTTCTGCTGCAACCACTCCCCCTACTCCAACAGCCGAGGAGTTGATCACAGATCCAGAATCGCAGGCAGTAACCTTGCGTATGGCGCTGCTTCCCGTTCTTGATGTGCTGCCATTCTTCATCGCTCAGGATAGTGGTTATTTTGCCGATGAGGACGTGGCTGTCGAGCTTGTCCCGGTGAGCAGTGCACTGGAGAGAGAACAGTTGCTGGCGGCAGGCGAAGTAGATGGTATGTTAACCGATGTCATAGGCCCGGCAATTACCAATGCTGCCGGAGAGCCATCGGTGCGTATTGTGGCAATGGCACGCCGCGCCTATCCAGATGCGCCGCTGTTCCGTTTGCTGGCTGCGCCGGGAAGCAATGTTGAGGTTCCGGGTGACTTGGCCGGTGTTGCCATTGGCATCAGCGAGAATTCAGTCATTCAATATCTTGGGGATCGGCTGCTGGAGCAGGCCGGGCTTGACCCGGAAGGTATTGTGTACGAGTCGATTCCCAGTATCCCCAGTCGATTCAGTTTGATGATG
>JALSTC010000271.1 GCA_026983935.1 Ardenticatenia bacterium | reverse complement strand
AAGGTCAGGTTGCCCTCGGCAAGCTGGCGCAAGCAGTGGCCTATGGCGCAACATGCATCCAGATTCCGGCGGATTTTGACACCGCAATGCGCCTGGTTCGCCAGGTTGCCGATGCATTCGGTATCTACCTGCTGAATTCGGTCAATCCATTCCGTCTGGAAGGCCAGAAAACGATCATTTTTGAGACTCTCCAGCAACTGCGCTGGCAGGTTCCAGATTGGATCATCGTGCCGGGGGGCAATCTCGGGAACAGTTCCGCCTTCGGCAAGGCGCTGAAGGAACTCTATGACCTGGGGCTGATTGACCGGCTTCCGCGTCTGGCGGTCATTCAGGCTGCTGGCGCAAACCCACTCTATCAGAGCTACCAGGCCAATTTCGCTACTCATGAACGAGTCAGCGCGCACACCCTGGCTACGGCAATCAAGATCGGCGATCCGGTCAACTATGACAAAGCCGTACGTGCACTGCACTGGACAGACGGTGTGGTCGAAGAAGTGAGCGACCAGGAAATTCTGGACGCCAAAGCGCAAATTGATGCTGCCGGAATTGGCTGTGAACCGGCATCAGCGTGTTCGCTGGCAGGAGCACGCAAGCTGGCAGCGGCAGGGATCATTCGACCGGGAGAAAAAGTGATCGGTATTCTGACCGGCCACATACTGAAAGACCCATCCCTGATTGTTGACTACCATGCCGGGCAACTGGAGGGCATCGACTCGCGCTATGCCAACCGCCTGCTCCGGGCAGAACCCACATTGGAAGCCGTGCAATCCCTGTTATCGGACAAGACAGGCCTCGACTAGATCACGGTCAATGCCTGTTCCAGGTCGGAGAGGATATCCTCGGTATCTTCGATGCCAACAGAAAAGCGGACAAGGTTGTCCTTGATGCCCAGGGCCGCACGCTCCTCCGGGGACTTATCGTAATATGAAATGATGGCTGGCTGCTCGATCAAACTCTCAACTCCGCCCAGGCTTGGCGCAATATAGGGAATACGCATGGCATCCACAAACCGGCTGGTCTCTTCTCGCGTCCCTTTGACCTCAAAGCTGACCACGCCACCAAAGCCGTTCATCTGGGCAACCGCAATCGCATGATCCGGGTGACTGGGCAGGCCAGGATACCAGACTCGCTCGATCTTAGAATGAACTTCCAGAAACTCAGCGACAGCCTGCGCGGTAGCATTTTGCTGCCGGACACGCAGTGCGAGGGTCTTCAGGCCGCGCTCCAACAAGAAGGCATTCTGTGGGTCGACCACGCTGCCAAACACGCCCCGTGCGTCCCGCAGGGCCTGGATAAAACCACCCTTCCCCACAACGACTCCAGCCAGAAGATCGTTGTGACCGGCAAGGTACTTCGTCGCGCTGTGCACCACCAGATCGATGCCCCACTCCAGGGCACGCTGATTTACCGGGGTGGCAAAAGTGCTGTCGATCATGGTGCGGATGCGATAGCGACGCCCGATATCGGCGATGCGCTCGAGATCAGCAACGCGCAGATAGGGGTTTGTGGGACTTTCAGAAACAATAAACCGTGTTTTCCCCGGCTGGATGGCTGCCTCCATGGCTTCATAGTCGCCCATAGGCACAACGCTGGTTTCAATCCCCAGGCGTCGCAGATAGGTCTCGCTGAACTGACGTGTACGGCGGTAGCAGTCGTCGGTCATGATGATGTGCGTACCGGTTGGCAGGCTGGCCAGCAGCACCGACGTGATGGCCGCCATCCCTGAGGCAAACAGAACCGCATCGTCCCCACCGTCTAATGCCGCAATCTTGCGCTCAGCAGCGCTGAGCGTCGGATTCCCATAACGCCCGTACTCCTCGCGGGCCGGGCCGCTGCGTCCTTCCACGTACTCAAGCAGTTCAGCCGTATCAGCGAAAGTAAACGTCGCCGTCTGGTACACCGGCGTGGTGAGGGCATGATGAGGTTTGCGCCGTTCGGTTCCCCCATGCACAGCGCGAGTTGAAATGCGCGGCGCGGTGGACGCTTCAAACACAGTCAACGGACGATTCCGGGATATGGTGCTGCGTTGTGTAAGCATAGACTGGCCTCCTTAAGCAGGTCACTTCAGCTAACATCAGGAGGAACACTCCTTAAGGAGATCGTCCGGAAACAAAAAACTCCCTCTCAGAGAGGGAGCGCACGCAAACTTTGTTCACAGACACGCTCTCATCTCCCAGACTTGCTTCAGACGTAAGTCTGCCGGAATTGGCACCTTCTCTGAGTATGACATCCTGCTCCATACTCAATGAGGGTTGCCGCGGTTTCGTCGGGCCGTTCCCTCCACCGCTCTGGATAAGAGTGTTCCAGCTATTGAATTGTTAATCTGACACGGATGGTAGCATAACGGCCCCATGATGTCAAGCAAAACACAATGTTTCAGGCGGAGTCCATGGGCATGCAGGTCTGTTGCATCGCATTTTCTTTCATGCTAGACTGTCCACACTCTTTCATCCGAAAACCGCAAGGTATACCACACGATTCCATAACTATGGCCGAGAAAATCCTGATTGTTGACGATGACATTGACAGCCTAAAGCTCATCGGGCTTATGCTGCAGCGCCAGGGATATGAAATTGCTGCGGCGAATTCCGGTAACCAGGCACTGACAAAGGCCGTCGCCGAGGCACCTGACCTGATTATCCTGGACGTAATGATGCCTGATATGGATGGTTATGAGGTCTGCAGACGTCTGCGGGCTAATACCCAGACGCAGGACACACCGATCATCATGTTCACAGCCAAAACCCTGGTGGACGATAAAGTTGCTGGTTTTGAAGCTGGAGCAGACGACTACCTGACAAAGCCTACCCACCCTGCTGAGCTTGCCTCCCGCGTTAAGGCGATCTTGAGTCGCAGCGCGGCCAAGCGTCAGGGAGGACAGGAGCAGGGTTTGGTCGTCGCCGTTCTGGGGGCAAAAGGCGGCGTGGGGACAACAACCATTGCCGCCAATGTCGCGTCTGTACTGGCTCATAAAGAACCCACGGTGGTCGCAGATTTACGTCCGGGACAGGGAAGCCTGGGCCTTTCCCTGGGTTTTCCAAGGGCAGCCGGGATGGCCACGCTTCTGACACGTCCGGCAAGCGAAATCACGGCTCGTGCGGTAACAGGAGAGATTGTCAGCCACAGCTCCGGCCTGCGCCTGCTGCTTTCCTCCGCCCGCCCCAAGGAGACTCTTATCACCATACGCCCCGATACAGTGATGGCGATCATCCGTCAGCTCCGAGCGGCGGCCCGGATCGTCATACTGGACATTGGAGCAGGCTTCACGCCGATCAACCAGCATATTCTCCGAGAAATTGACCATCTGGTATTGGTTGTTGATTCTCAGCGCGTTACGTTGAATATGGCAAAAGCCCTCCTCCATGAACTAAAAAACAGTGGACTTGGGCAGGGCCGAATCAGCATCACCCTGGTCAATCATACGCACTCCAGCCTGC
>JALSTC010000270.1 GCA_026983935.1 Ardenticatenia bacterium | reverse complement strand
CGCAGTGGGTACCGAGATTGATATGGCCCGGGCCTGGTGGCGAGAAGAATTCGAACGCACCGGACGTCCCGTTGTCATACCCAATGTATCAGAAAGTGACCTCATCAATGAAGCAAACCGCGAGGTTCTGCTCAATATAAATGTTCAGGAAATCGTCCTGATCCCCTTCCTCACATCCGGGGATAGAATGCTCGGCTCCATCGGGCTGGACCTGTACCAGAGCGGGCGTGAATTTACCGACCAGGAACTGACACTGCTCCAACTGCTGGCCACGCAGGTGGAAACTGCCTACCGCAATGCGCAGCTCTTCGAGGGCCAGCAGGCCGCAGCCCGTGCGCTGGAGCAGCAGGTGAATCGGTTGGAGAACCTGTTCGCCACCAGTCAGGCGATTGGTGCGACCCTCGATCCCGACGCCATCCTGCAAATCGCCGTCGAGCGCCTGCAGGAATTCCTGGAATACGATAACGTCAGTGTGGCTATCTACGACGATGATCTGGAGAGCGGTGTCGTCAGAGCTTCCCACCCCAGAACGGAATATGTCAGCCGTCGCATTGCACCCGATGGCATGGTCATTGCCCGGCATCTTGCCGAACAGCGTGAGCCGCTGCTCATCGAGGACATGGCCACCAGCATCATGCCGGACAGCCTGCGCGAAAGGGTGCAGGACTACGGCATCAAGAGTATGGCCTTCGTGCCGCTGCTGAGTGGTGATCGCCTGCTGGGCAGCTTCGGACTGGACAGCCACATACCCCGCACCTTCAGCCGCGAAGAAGTCCGCCTGATCCAGCTCGTCGCCAACCAGGTCAGCCTGGCCTACCAGAACGCCCGGCTGTTCGCCCAGGCACAGAGTCGGGCCGAGGAAATGACCTTCCTCTTCAACGCCACTTCTGCCGCGACGGCCTCCGAAGACATCAATCGCAGCATGAGCAGTGTGGCCGAACTGGTACGGCAGAACATCACCAGCGATGCCGTCGTGGTTTTCCTGGCAGATGCGGAACGGCAGAGCCTGAATCGGGTGGCAATCAGCGCACAGGGCGACAACATCCATCCGCCACAATCCATCCCCGTCGCAACCGGCATGCTGCGAGAAGCTATCATGCAGCGCAAGCCGATATTCATGAACAATCTGGGCGACAACGAGCACTATCGCGCCATCACATCAGAGATGAACAGCCTGATCGCCGTCCCGTTGCTCACCGGAGCAGAATTGATTGGCGCTATCATACTGTTCCATCATGAGCAAGATACCTATAACGAAAACCACGTCCGGGTTTTGCAGGCGCTGGCAGGCTCATTGAGCGCAGTTGTCCAGAACATCCGACTGCTGAAAGAAGTCCGTGCAGCCAACGAACGTCTGCGCGAGCTTGACAAGATCAAGAGCCAGTTCCTGGCGAACATGTCACATGAGCTGCGCACACCGCTGAATTCCATTATCGGCTTCAGCCGCGTGATCCTGAAGGGCATAGACGGGCCGCTGACGGATATGCAAAAGCAGGACCTGGAAACGATCCACTCCAGCGGCCAGCATCTGCTCAACCTGATCAACGACCTCCTTGACCAGTCCAAGATCGAAGCGGGCAAGATGGAGCTGAACAGAACGTGGTTCGACCTGACAACCGTGATCGATGTCGCCCGCTCAATGAGCGTCGGCCTGCTGAAAGACAAGCCTATTCGCCTGAACATCGAACTTGAGCCAGACCTGCCCCAGGTCTGGGGGGATGAAATCCGCACACGGCAGGTGCTGTTGAACCTGCTCTCCAATGCCGCCAAGTTTACCCGTGAAGGCTCCATCACCGTCGCGGCCTTCACCGTCCAGAAGGAAGACGGCCCCTATGTGCAGATATCCGTCACCGACACCGGCATCGGCATCCCGGAAGACAAACTCGATACTGTCTTCGTCGCTTTCGAACAGGTTGACGGCTCTCTGACCCGAACCAGCGGCGGCACCGGTCTGGGGCTGCCGATCTCCAGGAGCCTGATCGAAATGCAGGGCGGGGAACTGTGGGTGGAAAGTACGCTCAACGTCGGTTCGACCTTCAGCTTCACCATCCCTGCCTTTGCTGGAGATACCGGCAAGAGCACATCGGAGGACGACGAACCTGAGTCCGAGCCAACCGCTCCCGTCAGTGTCCCTTACGAAGAGCAAAATCTCCCGCCGCGCAAGATCGTTCTGGTGATTGATGACGAGATCGGGATGCACCAGCTTTACCGCCGCTACCTGAACAAGGCGGGGTACACCGTCGAAGCAATCTCCAATCCTGAGCAGGCGGAGGAATTTGCCCGCCTGGTCAAGCCGGATGTGATCATCCTGGACGTGAGAATGCCGCAGCGCGACGGCTGGGATGTGCTGGCCAAGCTCAAGGACAGCGACGAAACGTTTGAAATTCCGATCATCGTGTGTAGTATTGAGCCTGACAGCGAGCGCGGCTTCCGGCTGGGTGCGGCGGAGTACCTGACCAAGCCATTCCTGGAAGAAGACCTGCTGGCCGCCCTTCGCCGTGTTGAGGCAGAGCAGGCTCGTGGGCGCATTTTGATCATTGATGACAAGCCGGAAAGCATCCGCCTGCTGGCCGACTGGCTCCGTACCAATGGCCACTACGAGATTCTTACGGCAACCAGCGGCGCGGAAGGGCTGGACATCATTGCAGAAAAACGGCCCGACCTTGTTCTGCTCGACCTGAACATGCCGGACATGGATGGCTTTGAAGTGCTGGAGCAGCTTCGCGCTGAACCGCTCACGCGCAACCTGCCTGTGCTGATCATCACAGCAGAAGACGACATGGCTTCCCAGGCACAACAGCGTCTGAGCGACATTGACATCTATCACAAGAGCGAACTCGATGAAGTTGGCCTTCTGACCGGCATCGAGGGGCTCTTGAACAACCACAACGGAGAGAACTCTGCGTGAGTGAAAAGTCTATCGAGCTGGTATGCGTGCACTGCGGGCACCGCATGCCATACGACCGTCCGACGCCGGAATGCCCGGTATGTGGTGAAAACATCCTGAAAGCCTACTATGACCTGGAATCACTGAAACAAACAGACTGGATCACGCAGCTCAGGGCGCGCAGACCGAACATCTGGCGCTACCATGAACTGCTGCCCATCCATGACACGCACAACATCATCACAATGGGGGAAGGCGGTACCCCGCTGCTGCGTGTGCCACAGCTTGGCTCGATGCTCGGCCTGAAGAATCTCTATATCAAAGATGAACGCCAGGGGCCAACCGGCAGCTTCAAAGACCGGCAGGCCTCTGTCGCCATCAGCGTGATGCGCGAGATGGGTATCACGGAGGCTGTCGTCGCCAGCACCGGCAACGTCGCGATGGCCTACGCGGCCTATGCGGCACGAGCAGGGATCAAACTGTGGGCGTTCGTCACCAGCCTTGTACCCGGCGAGAAAATGCGCGAGGTGGCCCTCTACGGCGCCGAAGTG
>JALSTC010000269.1 GCA_026983935.1 Ardenticatenia bacterium | reverse complement strand
ACCGCCGACCTGGGCACCTGCGCTCGGCTGGCGTGAGCAGTGCGAGGGTGGGCCGCCCCCGAATACGGTTGTGCCGGGGCAGGATGGCGCGCCCGGCAACAGCGGCAGTGCGCCCGGCAACAGCGGGAACGCGCCCGGCCACAATCGGTGAGTACGGCGCGGCGGGCGCAGCAATAACGCACGGCAAAAACGCGGGGAACCCTTTGGCTCCCCGCGTTTGATTCATGACCATGTGGGCGGCGTCACTGGGTGATGCCGCGCAGCGTCGGATCGCTGATCCAGATTTCGTTGGCGTAGTAGCTGGCACTTTCCAGGATGTAGCTGTTGCTGTAGCCGTAGGGCAGCTCGAAGACCGGGTACGGGCCGATCACGTTGATGATCGGCAGCGGGTTGCCGACGGCGTCAAAGACGGCCTGCACCGGCTCGCAGCCAAAGTTCACTGCCGCGCACAGCTCCAGCCGCACCAGCACCGTGCCGCTTTCCGGCTTATCCTGATCATAGAACACCACCACCTGATTCCAGGGCACCAGCACCAGGTTGCCACCACCAGGCGGCGGCCCACCGGGCGCTGCACCGGGTGTCGGCGTTGGCACCTGGCCGGTCGGTGTCGGCGTCGGGCCGGGGCCGGCGCACCAGTCGGCGAAGCAGTACGTTTCCGGGATGACGCCCTGCAGCGTCGGCAGGCGGTAAAAATCTTCTTCGGAAAGCGTCGTCCAGTTGCGGGAGACATAGACGGCGAAGTTGTCTCCGACGACGTACATCATGCTGCTTTCGCCAAAATTGCGGTACCAGGCTTCAAACGGCGTGCCGCGCGGCATGACGCCCATGTACTGCAGCGCGCCCACGTCCAGATAGGCAAAGGCCAGATCGGATTCGGCGATCGGCTTGCCAGAAGCACCAACCACGCCTGCCAGTTCTTCCTCGGAGACGCGCTCCGGGTCGCTTTCCGCGTAGCGGTTGGCGTCAGCGGCCAGCGTGCTGCAGAAGGTCGAAATATCCGGCGCTTCAATGGGCGGCGCTTCGTAGCGGTAGTAGGTGCGCATCAGGAGCACCAGACTTTGCGTGGCTGCCGGGCAGAAGGTCGTGTTGTCACCGAAGCCCTCCGTGCCCAGCCAGCCGTAAGGCCGCCCGTCTTCCAGGTAGTCACGCCCGACCAGCGTGAGATCGGCCAGAATTTCCAGGTCGTGGCGCAGGTTGCGCACGGCGATGCCGGGGCTGATGCCCGTGCTGCCGATCCAGCCCGGCGGACGGTTGTCCTCGCCGAGGTGCTGATCGGCCAGCAGTTCCAGGTCATTGAGCAGATCGTCGGCCATCTGGCCGGATTCGAGGGTAATGGTGCGCCGCCAGCCGTCCGGGCGCACGCCCAGCCCGTTGAGTTCGTCGGCCAGACGTTCCAGGTCACCCCGGATGTTTTCCAGAAGCTGCGGGATGTCACCTTCGACCAGCGTGATGCCTTGCGATGCCATGGCGTCCTGCGCCTCCCCGGTGACGGCGGCGCAGTAGTCCACCACGGAGGGGGGCGTGGTCGGCGTGAATTCGAAGGTGCGTTCCATCATATCAATCAGGTTTTGCACGGTGATGTCACAGGAGAAGATCGGCAGTGCGCCGATCCAGTCGTCCGGGCGCTGGCCTTCGCCAAAGGCCACATCGGCCAGCAGTTCCAGGTCATGGCGCAGGTTGCGGGCCACGCGGTCGGGGGTCGGGCTGGTTGCCCCGGCCCATCCCGGGGGACGCGCCCCTTCCTCCCCGATGACCAGGTCGGCCTCCGCCTCCAGGTCCAGCCAGATGTCGGCCAGAATCGAGGGGGACGTCGGGTCAATGTTGCCGTTCCACCCGGTCGGGCGGATGCCGGGGCCGTTGACTTCATCGGCCAGCAGTTCCAGGTCAAGCCGGACATTAATCACGAAGGTGCCGAAGTCGGTGCGAGGGGTGACCGGCTCCTCACCTTCACCCTGAGCGGGCGGCCCGGCATAGACGGCGGTCAGAGTCGCGGCAATAAAGGGCGCGATGATCAGCAGTCCCAGGATCACATATGGTGATATACGGCGCACGGCGTCGGCTCCTTACACTCCACAAACGCCCGGATGCCTTTCCATTATACTCATGTGCGGGCACAAGGCCATTTTCTGCAGGACGGTCTGGCGGGCGCGGGCGGCGCATCGAGCGCTGCAGTTTTACTGCACCGGGTCGTCCGACAGGCCGTACTGTACGGCCCACTCCGGGATGGTGACGGCTTCTGGCCCCGCTGCCAGCCGCTCCGCCAGCGCCTCGCACAGGCCGTCAATTTCGGCCTCGGTGTTGTAGAAGCCGCAGGAAACGCGCAGGCAGTACGGCTCATGCGGGATGCTGCGGATGATGCAGCCCGCTTCTTCCAGTGCGGCCACCAGCCCGGCCATCCGCGCCGGAGACCAGCCCACAGGCAGGAAGTTGACCAGCGAGGCCTGCCGCTGCTCCGGCGTGATCAGCCGCACGCCGTCCAGCGCGGCGATGGCGCGGCGCGTGTAGGCGCTCAGCGCGGCGATCCGTCTGTAGGCCCAGGCCGGGCCGACCGTCTCCCGGAACCAGTCCAGGCTGGCCCGCATCCCGGCCACGGTTGCCGGGTACATCATGCCCGTTTCATAGCGCATCGCGCCGGGCTGCAGGGTGTAATGGCCGTGCCAGTCCTGCTCCTGAAACGAAAAATAGCCGACAAAGGTCGGATGCAGCGACTCCAGCCGGTCGGGACGCACGTACAGCGCGCCGATTCCCTCCGGGCCGCACAGCCACTTTTGCCCCGGCACGGCGTAGAAATCCACGCCCAGCGCCGTCAGGTCGAGATCAAACACGCCCGCCGACTGCGCCCCATCCACCAGTACGGGGACGCCTTTCGCGTGTGCCAGTTCGACGATCGCCGCCAGCGGCAGCCGTGTGCCCGTGCTGTAGGAGACGTGGCTGATCGAGAGCAGGCGCGTGCGCGGTGTCAGCGCGGCATCAATGGCATCGAGCGGGTCCTCGCCCAGCCCCACCTCGGCGAAGTTGATCCGGACGCCGTAGCGCGTGGCGATGACGTACAGCGGAAACAGACCTGCTTCATGTTCGATGGTGGTCGTGGCGACCTCATCGCCCGGCTGCCAGTTGAAGCCCAGCGTGGCGATGTTCATGCCGTCGGTGGTGTGGTGGGTGAGGGCGATGCTCTCCGGGGGGACGTTGAGCAGCGCCGCGAAGTGCCCCCGCACGGCGATCTTGTCCTCCATCATCTGGCGGAAGCGCGAGGTCGAGGCGCGGCCCTGCGTGTATTCCTGCCGGGTGACGGCGGCGATGATGTCGGCGGTCGGGGTGGGGAGTGGGCCGCATGTGCCCGTGTTGAGGAAGGCGGCGGCCTCCACGGCAGGCAACTGCCCGCGAATTTGGGTGAGTTTGTCGGTCATGAGTATGGATCGATCCTTGTTCAATACAGGG
>JALSTC010000268.1 GCA_026983935.1 Ardenticatenia bacterium | reverse complement strand
AGCCTCATTCAGACGGTTGGCCGTCCAGGCAAGCTGCTTGTACAGTCCTTCGTAGCCCAACTGCCTGTAGCCCATCGGATAAAGCAGCGATTCCTCGCCAGGCTCCGGATTGAACAGCCATCCGGAACGGTATTCCAGCAGAGCCAGCAGCAGGCGGGGATTCACGCTGTACTCTCCTGCCACCCGCCGAACGACGTCCGCGCCGCGCAACACAGCATCATCAATTGTTTCTGTATACGCCGCCAGATAGCCGGGCAGCGACGCGACATAGCCTTCGATATCAAAACTGCCCGTCGCAGGCCCACGTACCAGCTCACTGTCCGGGATGATCTTGAAGGCCGGGCCATAAATACCGGGAGAGTCCGGTAATGTCAGCTCCTGGCCGACGGACAGCAGTGCTGGATTCTCGATTGCATTCAGCGTGATCAACTGATCCACCGTTGTCCCAAATCGATCCGCAATGCCGGACAATGTATCGCCGGCCTGTACGGTGTAGCTGTCCGGCAGCGGCACAGGCGTATTGATGCGAGGCGGATCCATCGTCGGCACAATCAGCGATTCGGGCAGCGGCGGCGGTGTTGGCGAGGCAAACCCCACGCCAGGCTCGGAAGCTGGGCGCGTCTGAACACCCAGCGGCACTTCCGGCGTGGCCGTGACAATGATCACCGGACCGGATGGCTGCCGAACACAGGCCAGCGCCGCCAGCAGCAAAAACATTCCAGCAAGAACAGGGGCAGCAAATCGGCGCATGGGACTACGGCAGCAGTGCCTTGACCAACATCGGCAGGGACGTATCATAGCGATAATGCGTGCCAAAGTGGCCGTCCGGGAATTCTTCGTAGAAATGCGGAATGTCAAGCGCAGTCAACTTACGGCTGAAGAGCCGTGCCCCGACCTGCAGATGAAATTCATCCTGTACTCCGCAGTCCAGATACAATAGTTTGAGCTTACGGAGAGCATCTGCATATGCTGGTTTATCAAGCTTGCGCAACGGATCATGCTCCAGCCAGCGCGCCCACACTGCTTCATCCAGCGCGCCGGTCGTCAGGTCAATGGGCATATCAAATCCATCGGGAGCCTCTGAGTTCGGCGCGTAAGCCATGCCATAGGCCAGCGTGCCCACCGTCTGGTAGAATTTTGTGTTCTTAGGACGAATGTCCTCCAGCGTATCACGTAAGTGTTCCCATCCGCCGTAGCTGGCGAGATTGGCATGCAGGCCTGCGATATCGCCCAGATAACAGAACTCAAAGTACATATCGCCGCTGTGACAGGCAGCCGCGCCAAATACCTCTGGATGATGCATCGCCTGGACAAGCGATCCATAACCGCCGCTGCTCTTACCCATTATGCCGCGATGCTCAGCCCGGGGCAGTGTGCGGTAGTGTGCATCTACAAACGGAATCACTTCCCGGATCAGATAGTCCTCATAACGTCCCAGGGCCGATGAATTCAAGTACTGCGAACCACCGTAGCGCGTCCAGCAGTCCGGCATAACGACAATGGCCGGAGGCATTTTGCCAGAGGTAATCAGCCGATCTAGCTGCTGGGGCAGGCTTTCGTCCCAGGCCCGCAGATTCAGCAGATGTGGCCCACTGCTTCCATAACCGCTCAGGACAACGACAACCGGATAGCGCCGCTGCGCGTCGTCATCGTAGCCGGGCGGCAAATACACCGGCACAGACCGAATGTGCGGGTCGCCCGGCCTGTTTCCGACCAGTACTTCGCTTGTCAGCAGCGGCTGCTCTACACGACTGGAACTGCTCACCGACCACCCCTCTCATAACATCGTACACCGCGCGATTCTAGCCCGTGCCGGTCACTCATGCCAGTTCACCAGGGATCGAATCGGGTGGTTCTATGGAAAAACAGGACTTTCTTGTATACTTGTATCAGATGGCGAAAACATCGCGACAACTTCGCCTATTTGACTGAATTCAGGAGAGCATGAAACATGCCAACAGCAGAGGAAATACGCGCTTTCATCGCCAAGATGCCGGACCTCTTTTTGCCGGAGAAAGCGGAAGGCGTGGATGCCATCATCCAGCTTGATCTCAGCGGCGACAATGGCGGCCAGTGGTGGTTCCGCGTCGCGGATGGGAAATGTGAAGTCCATGAAGGCACAACTGACAATCCAGCCATGACCCTCAGCGCCACGGCTGACGATCTGTACAGCGTCTTCACTGGCGAGACAAACGCCGTATCGGCTTTCATGCAGGGCAAGATCAAAGTCGGCGGCGACATGTCGCTTGCGCTGAAGATGCAGACCATGTTCGACTTCGGCTAGAGTCAACCGCTGTCAAAAGAAACAGGCCCGCTGCTGGAAAGCACGGGCCTGTTCTCTTTTCTCCGGTAGCCGCACACTAAACTCAAGTGCCTGGCATCAGGAAACTACGCAGTGCCTTAAGCAACTGCAGCGCTGAAAGATTGGCACGGTTGGCTCCAAACTGCAGCCCTTCCGGCGTGAAAATCGCATTCTGGCCGGGACCGCTCGAAGATAGCGAGCCATCGGGATTGACGCCGCCGCCAGGCAGTCCCTGCAAAGCCCGCCACAGATTCCAGACCGGAATATGCCGTGTCTGCGCCACAGTCACCAGGATGCTGTCCGCAGGCCCCACCTGCTGAATATCTCCCGGCAGCGTAACGACAACTGGAACGACCCCCGCATTTGCAACTGTCTGGACGACGGCATCCAGATTTTGCTGGAAGAAGGCGGGATCGGTTTCGTTGCGCCCGAGGGCGATCAGCATATATGCAGGCTGGGCAAGACGAATCTCGCAGAGCAGCGGCGTTTCACCAGGCTGGCAGCGCGATGCATCAGCCTGCGCAGGGTCAAGCAGCATCGCTGCCGTCCAGTTGACACCCGCTGCTGCGGATGAGCGTGTGAAGCTGGTCTGCCCCTCCACTGGGGTCTGGAATACCTGCCAGAGCGGTTCCAGTTCCGCTGCATAGTCTCCCCATTGTATGGCATCGCTCGCGCCGAGATCGTTGAGGAATGCGGGGTCTACTGCCAGCACGTCCCCGGCTAAGGCAAAAATACCAGAGTTGCGACCCATTGCCTGGCCGTTTGTAAAGATCGCCCGGACAGTATTCGCCATCTCAGTATCGCCAAAATCAGGCAGCACCGGTATCGCATTGAGATCCACCGGCGGCGGCGCGGCAGGAGTAAAGGTGAATGTCGGCGTGAAGGTCGGCGTTGCCGTCGGCGGCAGCGTGAATGTCGCCGTCGGTGTCTCGGTCAATGTCGGCGTGAAAGTCGGCGTTGCCGTTGGCGGCAGCGTGAATGTCGCCGTCGGTGTCTCAGTCAATGTCGGCGTGAAAGTCGGCGTCGCTGTCGGCGGCAGCGTGAATGTCGCCGTCGGCGTCTGAGTAAACGTCGGCGTGAAAGTCGGCGTTGCCGTTGGCAGCGGCGTGGAAGTGAAAATCCGCGTGGGAGTTGCCGTCGG
>JALSTC010000267.1 GCA_026983935.1 Ardenticatenia bacterium | reverse complement strand
GTCTCCATATTGTCGGCGGTTCCGCACGGCTCCCCCGGTGATCTGAGCAAAACGCGCTGATTATACCTGCCCCCCTACCGACTGCCAAAAGCACCCTGCAAGCAAGCACTGCGCACTGCCCCCACAAAACCCTCCGGGTGATGCAGCAAAAACTTGGGAGGAACGCCCGAATCGCTTATACTAGGGCGGCGGCTACAAACCGCGTTCGCTGCGCCTTTACCTGAACAAAAATTGGAGCCGATTTCATATTATGGACGAACAACAGCCCATCTCATGGCAGTATATTGTGCTGGTGGCGGCCATCGCTGTGATGACTCTGCTGGTCGCGGCAGCGCCAATTCCTATTGAACGTGTTGAACGGCCGCTGTCACTGAACGATGCGGAGCTTACCCAGCACTACAGCGATGAAGGCACCGGCATCAGTATTGACTACCCGGACGGCTGGCAGGTCATACCGGTCGAGCCGGGATATTTCATGCTGAGCAACTACGATGCCGATCCCGCTGAACCTCCGCAGCACCAGAGCCAGGTCGTGATCCACTTCCTGTCCGCTCCCTACAGCGCTTTTCGTATTCCGGAGGATATCACCGTAACCGAAATTCTGGAAGCGATGCTCAATCGCAGCGGGCGCGGCGCGGATGAGATGACCGAGGTCAGCATCGGGGACTTCCCCGGTGCGCGGGCGCACTTCCTGGAGCGCGGTATCGAAAAAGAGCGTTTTCTGATCACGCCAGCAGATGCCACGCTGGTCTTTATCGAGGCCGACACCGTTCAGGGGGCGTGGGACGAAATGCGCGATCTTTTTGATCGCATGATGGACACGCTTGAGATACAGCCTGTGGCCGGCTAGCAGCGTCAGCCACCAGCGGAGAGGCTTGAATGCTTAACCCGCACATCGCGATTTCTTGATTTATCATCTTCGACGATGTAAACTGGTCGAGTACTCATGTCCCTCTTATACGCGCCACAATATCCGGAGTGTCTGGCATGGCCGAACGGGTTCGGAACTCCGTCAACAAACGACATGTTGATGCTGCTTCCGGGGAAATCATCGGTCAGCCCCCCGCTGTACACACGCCGGGTAGCAAGACGCTGGCTGCTACGTTACCTGAATCTGGTGCTGACAAACAAAATCGTCGGTTAGATTGTGTCCAATTGCACCGCGCCAATGCGGGCGCAGGTGGATGGCCGCAGGCACAGCAAAGATCAATACCCGTTCTCAGGCAGCAATCATCAGGGGCCGCAGTACAACTATGAAGAATAATCCATCGCCGCCATCCCGGCCCTTATACTGGGAATCATCGTATGAAATCGTCCTGTGTCTGCTTGAACAACATCCAGATGTCGATCTGGACAAACTGGGTTTACAGGAACTATATGAGATGATCGTTGCACTCCCGGATTTCGTGGACGACCCGACACTGGCACATGACGGGCTACTCACCGAAATCCTGCGAGAGTATTACGAGGAGGCCACAAGCTATGAGCAACGGTGAGGTAGACCTTAACGGGCTGCAAAACCCGGATTATCCCGTCCCGGCGGAACTGCAGTCCACTGTCGCAGTCACCACGCTTGACCGTCTTTACAACTGGAGCCGCAGCAAATCCGTCTGGCCGCTCTTGTTTGGCCTGGCCTGCTGCGCCATCGAAATGATTGCGACAGCGGCATCACGGTATGATCTCTCCCGTTTCGGGATGGAAGTGATGCGTGCCAGCCCGCGTCAGGCGGACCTGTTGATTGTCTCCGGCACGGTCACCAAGAAGATGATTGTGCCGATCGTCCGCATTTATAACCAGATGCCCGAACCCAAATATGTGCTGGCAATGGGCGCATGTGCCAGCGGCGGCGGGCCGTTCAAGGAAGGCTACAACGTCGTATCAGGTATTGATAAGTACATCCCGGTTGACGTTTATGTCCCGGGCTGCCCACCGACCCCCCAGGCGTTGATGCACGGATTCATCACCCTGCACAAGAAGATCGAATCGCAGTCGTTGCGCACCGTGCCCTGGTACCGCAGCGGCTCAAGCGATGCCGTCCCGCTGCCCGTGCTGGGGCCGGATATCATTGATCCCCGTCAGGCGGAACTGATCCGTCGTGAGGCCGAACGCGCAGCCAGTGCCCCGGCCCCAATTGCAGAAGAGGCTCAGGAGTAAGCTATGGCCGAAAAACCTGTTGCAGACCAGACGACTACCCCCGATCGCACAGCGGAAGCGATCGCGCAGTTAAAGCAGCGGTATCCAGACTTCGTAAAAGAAGACGATCGACAGGGCTATGGCGGCGTCATTGTTGATGCCAGTCACCTGACCGAAGTTGCCAGGACAATCCGCGATGATCTGGGCTATGAGTATCTGTCCAGCGCGACGGCAGTAGACTACCTGGGCAAAGGCGACAACTTCGAAATGGTCTATCACGCTTACAATGTGCGTGAAGGTGGCCCGGCGCTGGTCTTCAAAGCGCAGACGCCGCGTGATGAAGCGACCCTGCCGTCATTGATTGATATCTGGCCCGGTGTGGACTTCCAGGAACGTGAAGCCTGGGATCTGATGGGCATCCGCTTCGAAGGTCATCCCAATCTGAAGCGCATCCTGCTGTGGGAAGGTTTCGATGGCCACCCCCTGCGCAAGGACTGGCATGAGGCCTATTACGAGCAGGATCACAAGCCGTTCGACAGCCGTTGGCCCGGTGGTCATGTCCATAGAGCCGAAGAACTCAATCCCTACGGCAAGAATGTCCGCTACCCCGACGACTTCAAACTGGAAGGCTACAAAGCCCCCGGCGAAAAACCCAATTACGCCGGGCTGGGCGTTGGCGTAGATGTTGAAGAAATGGAAACGCCGGGTATCAAAACCGACCGGCTGATCGTCAACCTTGGCCCGCACCATCCCAGTACACACGGCGTGTTCCGTATGGTGGTCACACTTGACGGCGAAACGGTGGAAACGCTGGAGCCGATCATGGGGTATCTGCACCGCAACCATGAGAAGATCGGCGAGCGCAACACCTTCATTCAGAACATGCCTTTCACCGACCGGCTGGACTACATTTGCAGCATGTCCAACAATTTCGGCTATGCGATGGCAGTGGAGCAACTGCTGGCACAGGGAGCACGCTACAATCCACCGACCTACCGGGCCGAGGTGATCCGCGTGCTGATGGCCGAACTGACCCGTATCGTCAATCATATGTGGGCCATCGGCTTCCTGCTCAATGACCTCGGCGCTTTCTTCACACCGGCACTTTATGCTATCGCCGAGCGCGAATTGATCCTCGATTTCTTCGAAGCCACCGCAGGCAGCCGCATGATGTGCAACTACATGCGCTTTGGCGGCGTATTCAAAGACCTGCCGGAACGGATCAAGGGCATTCCGCTGCTGGAAGGTGACCTTGTCCGTGATGAAGATACGATGGACTACCTGAACAACCTCATCCTGGAACGCCTGCCG
>JALSTC010000266.1 GCA_026983935.1 Ardenticatenia bacterium | reverse complement strand
GCCTGTTTCGGGCCACTCAAGCATCTGGTCGAGTCCCTGTGCCAGGGCCAGGCCAGGCATGACAATCAGGGTCAATGCCAGCGCTACCAGTACAACAATACGCAACTTCTTCATCTAAGCTTCCTTATGCACAGTACATGGAGTTACAATAACTCCTATACAAGAGTAAAAAGAGCGGAAAATGATCCGCAAACCTATCATAGCTGTTTCTGATAATCATGCAAGTGGCCAATTTCCAATTTCCGATGTTGTTCACATTAGTGACCACTCTCCCCGCTAAAGCAGGGTGTCCCCTGGCACACTTTCTACGAATTAGAATCTGTGTTGTCTAATAGGAGCATAGTTCCCTTTGCCAAAATCGCTGAAGCATGTGTTGTTTATTTTTCTGGATGGCATCGGACTCGGCGCGGACGATCCGGCGGTGAACCCCTTTGCTGCCGCGGCGATGCCACTGCTTGATGATCTGGCGGGAGGGCGGTGGCTGCGCGGACGGCAGCCCGGCGGCAGTGTACAGGCCAGCTTCGTGCCGACCGACCCACGCATGGGCATTGCCGGACGTCCGCAGAGTGCCACAGGACAGGCGGCTATCCTGACGGGGCGTAACGTGCCTGCCGAGATCGGGACGCATTATGGTCCACGGCCAAACCCGGATATCCGCGCCATACTGGCGGAGGATAATCTGTTCAAGCAGGTCGTGCAGCGGGGCGGTACTGCTGCATTGATTAACGCCTACCCGCCGCATTTCTTTGAAGCCGTCAACCGGGGTAAGCGGCTGCGCTCTGCCATTCAGCAGGCCGTGCATGAAGCCGGGCTGTCCCTCTTTGATGATGAAGCTTTGCGTCAGGGGGAGGCAATGAGTCCGGACTGGACAGGGGAGGGCTGGCGGCAGGAGCTTGGCTACAAAGACACGCCGGTTTTCACGCCCTACGAAGCCGGGAAGCATCTGGCGGAATTGGCCCGGCGGCGTACCTTCACCTTCTTTTCCAACTGGATCACCGATGTGCTGGGCCATCGTGGCCCGTTCGAGCAGGCAGTGACCATGCTGGAGGTCTTTGACGGGGTGATGGCCGGGCTTTTGGAGAACTGGTACGACGACGGCCTGATTGTTGTCAGCAGTGATCATGGCAACATGGAAGACCTGAGTACACGCAAGCACACAGAGAATGACGTCCCCACATTGATCATCGGCCCCGGGCATGAAGCTTTTGCCGAAGGGCTGGTTGATCTCGCAGGGCTGGCGCCGCGCATCCTGCAGGCTTTATATGGCACGCCGTAGGGTGGATCACCATGATAGAATAGAAATAGTCGAATGCAAAGAAGTGTGATCTGTCAGGGAGTGCAGGAGATGAGCGCGTACTATACCCCTGAAGAACAGGCGATCCTGCTGCGTATCGCCCGCGAGGCGCTGGAAGCAGCGACGCGCGGGGAGAAACCGGCACTGCCCGATCTCCAGAAACTGCCGGAAGCCCTACGAGAGCCGCGTGCCTGCTTCGTGACACTGCATACCTCAACCGGCGCACTACGCGGCTGCACGGGGGTGCTTACTGCTCGCCAGCCTCTGGCCCATGAAGTGAGCTATACCACAATTCAGACTGCTTTCTATGATCCGCGTTTTCCTCCGGTGCAGGCGCGCGAAGTCCCCGGCCTGGTGATCGAGATCTCCGTGCTGACCCCCCCGGAGGAACTGACGTTCCAGACGCCCGAAGAAATCCCGCGCCTGCTGCATCCACTGGAGGACGGCGTGATTCTGGTGGTGGGGAACCGGCGGGCGACGTTCCTGCCCCAGGTCTGGGAGCGCGTCTCCGATCCGGTCGAGTTCCTGGACATGCTGTGTCAGAAGATGGGGCTGTTGCCGGGATGCTGGCGGCAGCCGGACGTGCAGGTCTATATCTATCACGCCATCGTCATGGAGGAGGAAAAGAGGCCGCATGCCGCTGAGCGCTAATTGTCAGCCAGGTGTCGGACTTTGCGGCGTATTCTGCGCTATGCTGGGTTGAACGTCTGTTATAATGGCAGGCGGCCTTTGCAGGGCGCAGTAAGATTGCTACAATCCGGTGCGTTTCAGAAGCCTTGGGGGGCCTAAATCGCACGTCAACACGGGAGAGATTATGCAAAAACCCCAACTACTGCTGCTGATAATGCTTGTGCTGGCGCTCCTGGGCGCTGCTGCATGCTCCGGGCCGCCAGAAACACAGGTGTATATCGTCGTCACTTCCACGCATCAGCCGCCGACACTGACGGCGCTGGCGGAGGGAGGAAACCCGGTCACTCCGCCGCCGGGGGCGCCGACCGAGACTCCACCTGAGGCCGCAGAGGCGACTGCGGAAGTGACCATTGAAGGTTTCCCCACGCCGCTGCCAACGGCCAATCCAATGCCAACGGCGGTGGTATCGCAGATTCAGGTGGCGGAGCAGGTCTTCGAACACGGGCGCATGTTCTGGCTGCAGCCAGTCCGGGAGATATGGGTCATGGTCAATGCGCCGGATGCCACCGATCACGGTGATTGGTGGATTTTCGAGGACACCTTTGAAGAAGGCGAACCGGAAATTGACCCGGAGGTGACTCCTCCCGCCGATCTGATCCAGCCCCGACGCGGGTTCGGCAAGCTGTGGCGTGAAAATGAAGAGGTTCGGGACGCCCTGGGCTGGGGCGTGACCCCGGAATTTGGCTTTGTGACCCGTTACGAGTACCGTCCCGGCGGCTATCTGGACGCCAACGGCGAGTATGTGCCCGGCCCCGGTGTGCATGTGCTGGTTAGCCTGGGCAACGAGACCTTTGCCTTTGACGAGGCAACCATGACTTGGCGTCTGGTCGAATAGACCGGAACTGCCGGATTCGAGGAAAACCGATGCGCGAGTGGCAGCTCACAGCAGCCGATCCCCTGTCTCTGCGTCTGGCCGCAGATGTCCGGCTTTTTCAGACGGATTATGTGGATGACCAGATATGGGAGCTGGTCATGGGGGAAGGACAAACGCCCGCACTGGTCTTGCAGACTCGTTATGGTGGGCGCTGTGGACTGGCTCGCCTGGTGCCGATGTGGATCATTGATGGACGGGTGATCTATGAGGCGTCGGCATACGCTGAGCAGCCGCTGCTGCGCATGTTCTGGCCGAGCTATTTGCGGCTGACGGCACGTCCTGCGCCGCATCTGGCCCTGATAGCCGAATACTGGGCAATGGAGTCGCATGCCATAGGCGGCCGCTTCATCCTGCGCAATGACGGGGATCGACCCACCGAGGTGGGGATTGACCTGTTCGCTCAGTTGATGACCGAGCGCCGCGAGGGGCAGGTGAACATCCTGCTTCTGGATGATGGGCGGCAGGCGCTGCATATGCAGGATGTCGGCAGCTTGCAGCCCGTGATCCTGCTGGAGGGGGCACTGGCTCCCGGCGGCCTGGAGGATCAACAGAGTCCCAAGCTCACTACGAGGCTGACGATTCCGGC
>JALSTC010000265.1 GCA_026983935.1 Ardenticatenia bacterium | reverse complement strand
GCCTGCAGCCCGGCGACGCCGCCACCGCCGCCACCGGAGCTGCTGGCTCCCCGCCAACTGGCAACGGTGATCATCTCGCCGACCCCGGTCGGCACGCCGATCGTCCCCCCGACGCGCACCCCGGCCCCCAGCCCGACGGTGACCCCCGTCCCGCCGACGGTGACACCCAGCCCGACTCCCTACGCAGGCATTTTCATGGGTGATGGCTCCGCCCCTTTGATTCTGCCCACGGCATCGTCTGCCGCCGTGGTGGAGGTGACCCTGGTGCCGCCCACGTCGGTGCCGGGTGTGTCCCCCCCGGAGTTCCCGACGGCCACGCCGCCTTTTGCTATTCCCGGTGCTGCATTGCCCGCCGGGGCGGTAAACACCACCTGCACTGTTGACCCGGCCCCGGTCTTTCTCAGCGCCTACACCACCACGCCGGAAGTGAGCGCGGCCATTGGCTGTCCCCTCGGCCCGCCGGAGTCTGCGCCGATGGCCGAACAGCGCTTCGAGCGCGGTGTGATGTTCTGGCGCTCGACCGGCGAAATCTACGCGCTGGCAGCCGAGCCGGTGAACGGCGCAGCCAACCTGTTCTGGCGTGTGGAAGACCGCTGGCAGGAAGGCCAGCCGCAAAGCGACCCTTCGATGGTCGCGCCGCCGGACCTCATCCAGCCGATCCGGGGTTTTGGCCTGGCCTGGCGCAGCAATGGCGAGATTCGTAACGCGCTTGGCTGGGGTGTCACGGAGGAGTCGGGTTACACCGGCACCTGGCAGTCCTTTGAGCGCGGCGCGATGTTCACTGCCCAATCGGGCGCGGTTTATGCGCTGATCCCTGCTGATGCGCCGGTCACGCGCGGGCAGTACATCGGGCCGCTGTTTTAGCCCTGTCGGCAGGCAGGAATTCTTCTGCACACCCGATGAGGTTGCGCAGAAGCGAATCATGAATTATTCTGCCTTACAGGCATGCACAATGAAAATAAATGGTAAACGATCTTGGATAAGAAGGCGCTTGATGGGCTGGCACTGCTGCACGATTTAGTGCCATTCCTCCCCGTCGACCGATTGCACGCCATTCTGCGGCGCGAAACGCTGCCGCATACTGCTGAGGGCGCGGCACTTTTTGCGGACATCAGCGGTTTCTCCACGCTGGCGGAGCGGCTGGCCGCGGAACTCGGCCCGGAGCGCGGCGCTGAAGAACTCAATACACAGGTTAACTATACTTTTGTTGGTTTGATTGATGCCGTTGATCGCTATCACGGCAGCGTGCTGCGTTTCAGCGGGGACGGGATCACGGCCTGGTTTGGCGGGGAAGATCATGCGCTGCGGGCGGTGACCTCCGCGCTGGCCATGCAGGCGATCATGCAGGCCGTTGTCGCCACGCTGCCCGACCTGCGGCTGAAGATCAGTATCGGCGGCGGTCGGGCGTGGCGCTACCTGCCCGGTGATCCGGCCCTCGGCGTTTTCGATGTGATGGCCGGGCCTGCCTTCGAAAGCATGGTGCAGGCGGAGCATGTCACCGGGCCGGGGCAGATCGTCCTGTCATCTGCGATCAGCGCTGCCGTCGGTGACCTGCTTTCTCTGGAGCCGATCGCCGATGGATTCATGCGTCTGAAGCCGACGATTTTTGCGCCGCCCGTTGGTTCGGCCACCCGTTGGGCATCCATTCGCTGGCTGGATCATGCCGATCGGGCCTGGGAGCTGGTCGAGGCCTGTCGTCCCTACCTGCCGCCGCCGATCTATGAGCGGCTCCGGGCCGGGCACGGCACGTACATGGCCGATCTGCGCACGGCCAGCCCGCTCTTTGTGCGCTTTACCGGCATTGACTACAGCACGCCGGAGGCCGCCGACCAGCTTGATGATCTGGTGCGGCAGGCGCAGTCCATTGCCCTGCGCTATGGAGGCTACCTGAGCGAGGTCGGCGTGGATGATAAGGGCAGCGTGCTGGTGGTGCTGTTTGGCGCTCCTGTGGCGCTGGAAAATCCCTCCGCCAGCGCGGCCCGTGCGGCCCATGCGATGCTGGAAGAACTGCCACATGTCCACACCCTGCACTGCGGCCTGACGCGCGGCGATCTGTTCGCCGGCATGGTCGGCAGCCCGATGCGGCGGGCGTATGCCGTCATTGGCGATGAAGTGAACCTCGCAGCGCGGTTGATGAGTCACGCCGGATCGGGCGACATCCTGGCCGATCAGCGGGTCTTTGCCGCAGCGGGGGACTTTGCCTGGGAGACTTTGCAGCCGATACGGGTGAAGGGCAAAGTCGCCCCGGTGCGTGTTTACCGCCTGTTGGGCCTGTCTGAGGTGACCAGGCCGCTCTGGCCGGAGGGCTATTTTATCGCCCGCGCACGAGAGCTGCATGCCTTGCAGTGGGTGTTGGAAGCCACCAGGACGGAGCACCCCCGGATACTGGTCATGGAAGGCGCGCCGGGCCTGGGGAAGAGCCACCTGCTGAGTAAATTTGCCACCATGCTGCGCGAGCGGGGAGTCACTGGCCTGTTCAGCGCCGGGCGCAGAACACAGCGACAGCGGTCTTATCATGCCTGGCGGGACATCTTCGCCGCCTATTTCAGCCTCGACGGGGACGCGAATCCCGACTCTCTGACGGAACAGGTGCGGCGGCGGATCGCTCAGATTGTCCCTGAGCGTGCAGAACAGGCCGCTCTGTTGAATGACCTGCTTCCGGTGAACATCCCGGAAAGCCCTTTCACGGCCTCCCTGGAACCAGCCCAACGTCAGAGTGTTCTGACCGATCTGCTGATCGCATTGCTGCAGGCCTGGCTGGCGGAGGATGCGCTGGTGCTGGTGATGGACAATGCCCAATGGCTGGATGAGCTGTCATGGGATTTGCTGGCCGAGATCACGACACGCATCAGTGACTATCCGCTTTCCGTCCTGATCGCCATGCGTCCCCCTGAGGAAGGGCAGGAGCCGGAGGCACTGGCGCGGATCAAGGCACACGGATCCGCCCATGAGCTGAAGCTGGAGCCTCTCAGTCGGGAGAACATCAGAGCCTTGACGGCGGAAATGCTCCGCGTGCAGGATATCCCGGATGCGCTGGTCAACTGGTTGGTGCAGAAGACCGGCGGGAATCCCTTCTTCATCCGGGAAATTGTCGCCGAGCTGGAGAACAAAGGCATCATTCAGGTGGAGAACAGCCGGGCCTTCCTGACTGGCGACCTGACCGGCCTGGAACTGCCGGATACGGTGCAGGGGATGGTGCGCAGCCGAATCGATCGCCTGCCGCCGGACCAGCAGGTTTTACTCAAGGTGGCTGCCGTGATCGGGGAGGAAGTGCCTTTCCGCACGGTGCAGGCTGTCCAGCCGCTCAATCTGGATGAGGCAGCGCTGCGGGCCAGCCTGGATGCGCTGGAGGCGGTTGATCTCCATCGTGTGGCCTCGTCGCCGGACGATAACCCGGTCTATGCGTTTCGCTATGCCATCACGCGAGAAGTGGCCTACCGCTCACT
>JALSTC010000264.1 GCA_026983935.1 Ardenticatenia bacterium | reverse complement strand
TTTGTCATATTTGACCGTGCCGTTGACTTCCCACGTGTCCACCACGGCCATAATCACGGCATCACAGGGGCGTTTATGGGTGATGGCGGTCTGGCGGGCCGCGCTACCAGTGGTCACCATGACCACATCGCCCACACCGGCATCCACAGTGTCTACGGCCACGAGATGCGAGTCACGCAGCCTGGCGTCGGTTGTCATCAGGCGCACCAGCAGCAGCCGTGTGCCCGCCAGTCCGGGGTCTCTGCGTGTTGCAATGACTGTGCCTATGACCTTGCCCAGTTGCATGGTTGTCGTCCCCGTGTGCTTAGATGCCGGTGGGTGGATACTTTTCTTTGTACAGCTCGATGGCGTGTAAGATGTGTTTTTTCGCTTCGTCCGCGCCGACCCAGCCCTTAGGCTCGATGTTGCCGTCCGCTTCCAACTGTTTATAGGTCTGGAAGAAGTGTGCAACCTCGTGCAGGAAATGGCGGGGCACATCGTCCAGATCATGGTGGTCGTCGAAGATCGGATCGGTGGCGGGCACAGCCAGGATTTTGTCATCTGGCATACCACGATCGATCATGCGGAACATCCCGATCGGGCGTGCCTCGATCACACAGCCGGGATATGTTGGTTCGTTGATCATGACCATGATGTCCAGCGGATCGCCGTCTTCGTAATAGGTCTGTGGAATCAGGCCGTAGTCGCTGGGGTAGTGCAGGGGGCTGTAAAGCACCCTGTCCAGCTTGATCACGCCTGCGGTTTTGCTGTATTCGTATTTGTTACGACTGCCTTTTGGTATCTCGACAATACAATACACGACATCCGGTACATCGGGGCCGGGCATCAGCCCGTGCCAGAGGTTAATTGACATTGTTTCGCTTATTCCTTCTTTCTTGATGGTTGTTCGCGACCGGTAATTGCTTCCAATGCGGCGACTGCCGCTCCATATCCTGCCATAATATCACGTTCCGTACCGCCAAGATAGACCCGGCCAAAACTGCCGAATGCCCGGACATCCAGAATGTTGATGTGGGCCGCTTTTTCTGCCTCATTAGCTGCCAGGGCGGCATAGGCCGCCGGTTCGACTTCCAGCACATAGAGCGTTTGCCCGGCCAGCAGCATCTGTCCGTAGCGGACACGGTTGATGAGCTGAGTTTGATGGGGGTCAATGTTGCGAATGATCTGGCTGGAGACAATGCGCGGCTTGCGCCGCTGATCTTCTGTCAGTCCCAGTGCTTCCAGTACAGCGGCGCCGGCGGCACGCACTGCTGCCTGACTGCCGGAATGGACTTCCAGCAGGCCGAACAGACGCTCAACGATCTGCATCCCTGGGCGCACACCTGTAGCCTTGATGGCCAGATCGGTGATGCGATTGATTTCGATGCCGGGCGAAATCTCGATCCACAGTGAGGCGTCATAGGGCAGCGGCAGAAAGCCTTTTGCTACTGTGCCCAGATACGCGGCATGCTGGGGCTGCAGGCTGTCCAGAAATACGTAACTGCGCAGATCAACAGTCATGAATCAATTCTCCACAGAGTAGGCGCGGTGTTTGTTCCGCAGTTCGGGTTTTGGTCGGGGGCGGTGGCGGTTAGGAGGCGGCCCTGCCTGCCCGACCAGCGCTTCGATGCGCATCAGTGCGTTGTTATCATAGTCAGTAGTGTGGCAAAAATCACACTCCCAGGCTGGCGTGTTGGGTACGCTGACCAGCGTGCCGTTGTAGACGTGCACGTAGGTCAGCAGCCGCAGGTGAAGCCGCCCGATCTGGCAGTGTGGACAGACATTCTGGTCTTTCTCACGCATGGTGTTTCCCATCCACAAAACAGGTTTTACCCCCGTCAGGGAACCGGCACAGGAGCCGATTCCGAGCGTGACGACAGTTGATCATAGTCGTAATGGGGAATGATACCCCAGTCTTCCGGCGGCCAGTAGATCAACCAGGCCTGGCCGATGATTTTATCCCGGGGGAGGGGGCCAAAAGCATGTGAATCACGGCTGTTGTTGCGATTGTCCCCGAGAACGAAGTATTCCTCCGATTCCAGCGTCCATTCACCCTCATAACGCGGCGCGTCATAGATGTACGGTTCCTCGAGTGCCTCCCCGTTGATGAAGACCTGGCCGTTGCGGACGGCAACCGTTTCTCCCGGCAGCCCGATGATGCGTTTGATGAAGTCGCGGTGCGGGTCGTCAGGCGAAATGAAGACGATCACATCGCCGCGTTGGGGGGCGTTCAGCAAGTAGTTAATCCGGTTGACGATGATGAACTGTCCCGTGGCGAAATTCGGACTCATACTCGATCCCTCGACGACGAAGCGGGCGGACACAAGATTGACCAGCGTGTAAATCATCACGATCAGCATAATCGTGTCCAGGACTTCGCGTAGAAACGACCGTCCCCGGACGCGAGGGCGGGGTAGATCAGGGACTTCGCCGGGAGTCTCGTCCGGTGGCGGGGGGATCAGGTCGTTATTGAGCCATATGTGCTGTTCCGAGGCCGTCACGGACACCTGCATCTTTCAGTCGTCAGAATAGTGAGTCGATTATATTGCACGACGACAGGGGGAGCAATCGTCCGGGGCCAATTGTATTCGCTTTCTAACGTTAGAACTTGCAAATTTGGCGCACCTGTTCTTTTGGACTATACTGATTCGAAACACTGGCGGGTTGGAGTCGAGGCATTATCTCTTGAGTGGAGAACGTATCCTGGTCGTGGATGATGGCCGGGAAAACCGGGAATTTGTCGCTGAATACGTCCTGCGGCCCAATGGCTACCAGCCGATCATGGCGCGGGATGGCCGGGAGGGCCTGGAGAAGGCAATCGCCGAGCGGCCCGATTTGATGCTGCTCGATTTGCAGATGCCGCGTATGAACGGTGTCCAGGTGCTGCAGGCCCTGGCTCGTGAAAATATCAATATTCCTGTAATCCTCATGACATTCTATGGGTCGGAGGAGATCGCGATTGAGGTCTTCCGCCTGGGTGTCAAGGATTACGTCAAAAAGCCGTATACGGTTGAGGAAATGCTTGGCGCGATCGAACGCAGCCTTTCTGAGACGCGCCTGCGTCGTGAAAAAGAAGCATTGACCGAGCGCCTGCTGGTCTCCAACCGGGAGCTGCAGCGCCGCATTAAAGAGTTGAACGTCCTCTATAAGATGGGCAAGAGTGTCACGGCGCAGCTTGAGCTGGATCAGCTCGCGGTGCGTGTCGTTGATGCGGCCACGTATATCACCGGAGCGCAGGAAGGCGCGCTACTCCTCATTGAGGACGAGCAGTTGATCTGCCGGGCAGCCAAGCGCCAGACCGATGCCCATGCCAGGGCGTTGTGCGTCGAATCGCGGGATGCGCTGGCCGAACAGGTGCTGACCATGGGGGAGCCTGTGATGCTTGCGCCCGACGATCTGGCGGATACCCGCGCTTCCAATCCTAACATACCGTACAGTGTGATCTATATGCCGCTACGGGCGGGCGATCATCTGCTG
>JALSTC010000263.1 GCA_026983935.1 Ardenticatenia bacterium | reverse complement strand
TGATAAGCCAGGCTCAAGAACTCATCCAGCGCCTTGCTGGCGGCGTAGCTCCAGCGGCTCTTATTGGTCGGGCCGAGCACGCGGTCGTCACCTTCGCTGAAGGGCACTTTGATGCCCTTGCCATAAACCTCGCTGGTGCTGGCGACCAGCACCTTCTTGCGATAGCGGCGGGCGGTCTTGAGCACGGCTTCCGTGCCGCCGACATTGATCTCAATGGTTTCGATGGGGTTGGACACAATGGAGAACACCCCCACCGCCGCCGCCAGGTGATAGATCACATCGCACTCACTGACCAGCCGGTCGAGCACGGGCTGGCTGCGGATATCCTCGATGGCGTAGCGAAAGCGGGAATGACCCTCCAGGTGGGCCACATTCTCAAAGCGTCCGGTGGACAGGTTGTCAATGATCGTGACTTCGTAGTCATGGGCCAGCAGGTGCTCGGCCAGATGACTGCCGATGAATCCGGCCCCACCGGTGATCAATGCGTGGGTCATGGTTATCCTCTCTACAGGATGCAGCATGAGCGGCTGCAGCACTGGCGGCAAATTATAACGCGCCCGGCGGGACGGGGCATGGGGAAGTGCTGCTGCCGGTCGGCAGGCCCTACGGCGGAAAAACCTCCCAGGCGCTCTGGTCACCGGCCAGGCGGTACAGGCTGCCGTCGGGACCGGTGATAAACATGGTTGAGCCGCCCTCCGCTCCGGCCTGCTGCATGGTGCCGTTGAAAGGCGTCTCCCATTCGTGCAGTGCCCAACTCAGCCGCCCGCGCACCACCACATTATTGCGCCACAACTGCCCGAAGCCGCGCCGGGGCTGCTGCCAGAGGCCCAGCGGCCCGACGAGATTCGGGTCGCGCTCCGGCATACCCTCCTGCCAGGTATCGGGGTAGCGCTCCCAGCGGGGGAACTGCCCGTCGTTGTACAGCACGTAGATCATGCGATCCGCGCCAAACCAGAACATGCGCCCGCCTTCAAATTCCAGGTAGGCGGCCTGGGTGGCCTGCGGCGCATTGACCGGGCAGGCGGGTTCGGCGGGCGTGCTGAAGAACCATTGATACAGGCAGCCACCTCCGCCGTCCACCGGCGCGGGCGGCGCAGCGACGTTCGCCGGGGCGACGCTGACCCCGGCGGCGGTCGGCTGCCCGACCGGGGGCTGCGGTGGAGCCACCGGCCCGAAGGTCGGCGGCGGGGGGAGGGTATTCGTCGGCACGGGGGTTGGCGGCGGCGTGTCGCTCGGTGTGAAAGTCTGCGTGGGCGTATCCGACGGTGTGAAGGTCTGGGTAGGCGTGCGGGTTGGGGGCAGGGTCGGCGTGATCAGCACGAAGGTGCTCGTAGCCGGGAGCACAAGGGTCGGCACCGGCGTGAAGGTGTTCGATGGCACAGGCGTCGGCGTGATGGATGGCAGCACGGCCACCGTCGGGATGTAGGTCGATTCCTCCAACAGCACCGGGTTTGACCCACGAAGGCCGTTGCAGGCGGTGAGCAGCAGGCCCACCGCCAGCAGCCAGCCATAGAATGGCGTTTTCTTCATGCGTATCCCGCTTTCACCCCCCGGAGTGGGCGTTTAGCCCAGCCAGGAGAATATGTCCCAGCCAGTCTGGTCGCCAAGCTGATAGACCTTGCCGTCGTCATCGGTGAAGAACACGACCGGGCCGCTGGCCGTGCTGCCCTGCTGGATGTAGCCCACAAACGGAATCTCCCACTCGTTCAAGGCCCAGCCCAGCCGCGCCCGCACGGTGGGATTATTACGCCAGACCAGCCCGAAGCCGCGGCGGGGCTGCTGCCATAGGCCCAGCGGCCCGACGATGGATGGCTCGCGCTCCGCCATGCCTTCCAGCCAGGTGTCGGGGAAGCGTTCCCAGTAGGGGGCCTGCCAGTCGCGGTACAGCACGTAGACCGCCCGCTCCGCGCCGTACCAGAACATGATACCGCGCTCGAATTCCAGATAGGCCGCTTCCGAGGCAACCACCGGCCCTGCAGGGCAGACGGACGGCGTGCGTGTGGAGAAGAACCAGTTCACCGAGCAATTGCCAGCGCCCTGCGCCGGGGCAGATTCAATAGAATTGGCGCTGCGTGCCGCTGCCGGGAGAATTGTCGTCAGAAGAATCGCGCTCACCAGTGCCACCAGCAGCCAGCCAGTACGTCTGTGTTCCTTGAGAATAGTCATACACCTTTTTCCTTGCATTGTGATACGAACAGAATGTGCGCTGCCGGGGTTTCAGTCCCGATGCTGTGCGCCCCCTTATTGTATACGTCCGGCCAGCGGCGGCAACCGCCCTCAGCCTGACGTTTTCCTGATGACAGCCAGCCAGCAGGCCGCTTTGTGAGAAAAGTGTGAATCTCATGAGTACGGCGTAACGACTGTAGCACTGCCGTGTTTTCTCGTTTAGACTCTGTTGAATACACAACGGGTAGTTCATAATAAGGAATGCAGCATGAGCTTTGAAACGGTGTTGTTGACGATTGCTGTCAGCTATCTCATCGGTTCTTTTCCAACGGCATATCTGGTAGGCCGCTTGAATAACGTCAACATCTTTGAAATCGGCAGCGGCAATATGGGAACCGCCAATGCCACCCGTGCCCTCGGCATGAAGTGGGGGGGCGTGGTCTGGGGCGTGGATATCGTAAAAGGGATCGTTGCCGTCCTGCTGGCGCGGGGGCTGCTGTACCCGCATCTGGGTTGGGCCAATGTCCTCGGTGCATTGTTTGTCATCGTCGGCCACAACTGGTCAATTTTCGCCACGTTGATCACCGGGCGCGTGCGCGGCGGCAAGGGCGCGGCCACCTGGTGGGGCACGTTTATCCTGCTGGTCCCCGCGCCGATCGTGGCGCTGGTCGCCCTGCTCTTCGCCGGGATCATCGCCCTGACGCGCTATATCTCACTCGGCGTGCTGACCAGTGTAGCGGTCGGCGCTGCGGCGATCGTCCTGCTGATCATGGGCAACAGCGGCGGGCTGGCGCTTGGTCAGGGCGAACTGCCGGAAATCTACCTGCTGTATGCGCTCGTGGCCGGTGCGATCATCTTCATCCGCCACAAGGCGAACATCGAGCGTCTGATCGCCGGAACGGAACGTCGTCTCGGCGAACGGGCGTGATGGTACGTTCAGGAAGACAGGCCAGGGGCCGTTGGCGGCTCCTGGTCTTTTTTGTGGGAGCCGTGGTCATCCTGACTGCCTGCGGCACGCCGCCGGTCCGCTCGCCGATGCCCACGCAGGCGCAGCCCCCCACCGTGCAGCGCCCGCCATCCTCCCCGCCGCCCCTGCCGCCCACTTGGACGCCGACCGACACGCCATCCCCCGCGCCGCCGACTGCAACGCGGACAGCAGCCCCTCCGCCATCGCCCACGCCGACGCCGGATGACGCGGCCCGCTGCGCGGCTTTTGCTCTGCTGAGCCAGCCCCGCGACGGCGGCGAGCTTGCGCTGAGGATGCATCGCAGTGTGACCTTCATCTGGAACTTTC
>JALSTC010000262.1 GCA_026983935.1 Ardenticatenia bacterium | reverse complement strand
ATCTATGCACCAATTGCGCGGGCGCTGGCCCGCGGTGCTGACCCAGAGTGGATCTATGACGTGTACGGGTTTGCCATCGTGCCGGATGCCGTTTTCTATCTCCGGGCCGATCTGGAATCGATCATTCCACGTGTGCTGGCAGCACGCGGCGAATTCGATTACTGGGAAAGCGGCTCGGATGTCCTGCCGGGAACCGATCTTTACGAGAATTACGTGACTTACCAGGGTAATGTCATCGAGAAGTTCGACTCTATGGTCAACCATTTCAACTTCCGCGTGGTGGATGCCTCGCGCAGTGTGCGGGAAGTATTCGTTGACCTGAAGTCGCAGATCGGCGAGATCGTGGCCGGTATGCATCGGTGATCCCTGAGCCTGCGTAAGGAATCCCCATGAGCCAGACCGAGCAGCATCTGGAAATCGAAGCCAAGCTCCTGGTGGACGATCTGGTCGGGGTCAAAGCCCGGCTGGAGGCGTTGGGGGCGGCGCTGAGCCATGCGCGAGTTTTTGAGCGCAATGTCCGCTATGAAGACCCGGCGGGTACACTCACACCGCACGGCATCGTGCTGCGCCTTCGCCAGGATGATCATGCGCGGCTGACTTACAAAGGCCCACCGGATGAAGCTGCACGGGTTCCGGGTTTGCAGGCGCGCTTTGAGGCTGAGGTCACCGTCAGCGATTTTGACACGATGGACGTGATCCTGCGCAAGCTTGGTTTCCATCCCTTCATGGTTTACGAAAAGTACCGCACGACCTACGTATACAACGGCGCGGAGATCATGCTGGATGAGATGCCATATGGCAGTTTTGTGGAGATCGAGGGCCACCCCGATCGGATCGAGCCGTTGATCGAGGCACTGGGGCTGGCCGATGCCAGGCGCTTCGAGGAAAGTTATGCTCGCCTGTTTGATTACGTCCGGGCCAATCTCGGGCTGGCATTCAATGATCTGACGTTTGCCAATTTCGCGGGTATCAACGTCCCCCCTGGTGCTTTTGAGCCGCCGGAAAGCAGGAAAAGATAATGGCCGACAGTGATCCCAGAAAGCAGTGGGAAGAAACCGTCCTGGCGAAGGCGCTAAGCCGCTTCCCGGAGCGGCGAGAGGTTTTCCAGACATCGTCTGGCATTCCCCTGAAGCGGCTGTATACCCCGGAAGATGCCCCGCAGGACTATGATGAAGCCCTGGGCTATCCGGGACAGTTCCCCTTTACGCGCGGTGCGCAGCCGACGATGTACCGCGGGCGCTTCTGGACGATGCGCCAGTATGCGGGGTATGCCACCGCCGAGGAGTCGAATGCCCGCTACCGCTATCTGCTCGATGCCGGTCAGACCGGGCTGAGTGTGGCCTTCGACCTGCCAACCCAGATCGGCTATGATGCCGATGACCCGATGGCGCTGGGCGAAGTCGGCAGGGTCGGGGTGAGCATCAGCAGCATTCATGACATGGCCCGGCTGTTTGAAGGGATTCCGCTGGATAAAGTTTCCACTTCGATGACGATCAACGCCCCGGCAGCGATCCTGCTGGCGATGTATGTGGCTGTGGCGCGGCGGCAGGGCGTGCCGCAAGAGAAACTGCGCGGCACGGTACAGAACGACATCCTCAAGGAATATCTGGCCCGCGGGACGTATATTTTCCCGCCAAAGCCATCCATGCGCCTCATCACCGATCTGTTTGCCTACTGCCAGCAGTACATCCCGAAATGGAACACGATCAGCGTCAGCGGCTATCATATTCGGGAGGCGGGCAGCACCGCCGTGCAGGAAGTGGCCTTTACCCTGGCGAACGGGATCGCATACGTTGCGGCGGCGCGGGATGCTGGCCTGGATGTGGATGACTTCGCCCCGCAGATATCTTTCTTCTTCAACGCGCACAATCAGTTCCTGGAGGAGATCGCCAAGTTCCGGGCTGCTCGCAGACTGTGGGCGCATATCATGCGCGATCGCTTTGGTGCAAAAGACCCCCGCAGTATGCGGCTCCGCTTCCATGCGCAGACGGGTGGCAGCACCCTGACTGCGCAGCAGCCGCAAAATAACGTCGTGCGGGTGACCCTCCAGGCGCTGGCCGCAGTGCTGGGTGGCGCACAGAGCCTGCATACCAACAGCATGGATGAGGCGCTGGCACTGCCCAGTGAGGAGGCCGTGCAGGTTGCCCTGCGCACGCAGCAGATCATCGCTTATGAGAGCGGCGTGGCGGATACGGTGGATCCACTGGGCGGCAGTTATGCCCTTGAAGCGCTGACGCAGGAAATTTACGACCGGGCACTGGCCTATATTGAACAGATCGATTCCATGGGCGGTGCGCTGGCGGCGATAGAAAACGGCTTTATGCATACAGAGATTCAGGATGCCGCCTATGCTTACCAGCAGGCGGTGGAAAGTGGTGATCAGGTGGTTGTGGGTGTCAACCGCTTCGCCGTCGAGGAGGATTACCACGGCGAACTGCTGCGTGTAGACCCGGCGATTGAACGGCGGCAGCGAGAGCGGCTGGCAGCACTCCGTGCGGAGCGCGACAAGGGCAAAGTGCATGCCCTGATGGGACGGCTGGAATCGGCGGCGCGGGGCAGCGAGAATCTGATGCCGCTTTTTATTGAGTGTGTCGAGCATGACGTGACGCTGGGAGAAATCTGCGGCGTGCTGCGCGAGGTGTTTGGCGAATATCACCCCGGCACAATGATCTAGGCCGGGGGCGATTTTCCGCAGTATTGCCTGCTGCCCGGCAGTTCCGTCGGATGTTATGTGGTTTGTAAGGCACTGCTGCCCTGGGCTATAATGCTTCCGTATGTCCGAGCAAACCTTCAGTCAAACCCAATACAAACGCCCGCGCGGTTTGCGGTGGTTGTGTGCTGGATTGGCGATCATCGGCGTGCTTGATCTGGTCGCCGGGCTGCGCGTCATGCGCACCGCCACCGGGTACATAGCACTGGGGGTGTCATTCCCTCCGGCGCTGGCTGCCATACTGCAGGTGGGCTGGGGAGCTACTTTCCTGTATGTGGCATACGGCCTGTGGCGGCTGCGTAACCGGGCGCGGCGGGAAGGGTTTCTCCTTATTGGAGTCTATAGCGCTTTTGAAATAATCTGGTGGCGCGTATTTGCTCGCTCGGATTATGCGCTTGTTCGCTGGCCGTTTGCTGTGCTGGCGGTGGCTCTACTGGTGATACTGGCATACTGGTATCTAAATCGCCCGCCTGTGCGGGCTTTGTTTCGTGACAGGGTGTCGGGGATATCCCCGACCGATACATAGAGGATATGCTTCCGATGACCGAACGCGATCCGAAGATCGAAGAGCTTCACGCCAAAAGAGAACAGAGCCGCGTGGGCGGCGGGCCGGAGCGTGTCCGCAGGCAGCATCAGGCCGGTAAACTCACAGCGCGTGAACGGCTGGACATTTTGCTTGACCCCGGCAGCTTCCGTGAGCTGGACGCTTTCGTTGTCCAGCGTTCGCGGGAGTTTGGTATGGACGCACCCGATAAGCAG
>JALSTC010000261.1 GCA_026983935.1 Ardenticatenia bacterium | reverse complement strand
CCGATAATCTGGGCGGCAATGAGGCCCAGCACCAGCGTCAGCGCCAAGAGTGCTAGAAGCCGCTGCAGAAAGCCTGCACGTGGCAGCAGTACGTCTACCGGACGTAAAACCACAGCCGGCCGTACACGCGCAGCCGCCAGCGTCGGCAGAAAACCAAAAACCGTGGTCACGGTAACCCCCATGGCCACACCGATGATGAGTGGATCGAGCGAGAGATACCAACGCAGGGATTGCTGCAGAAAAGTCTCGCCCACACGCTGCGCCGCAAAACTGAGCGCCACACCCAGCACCAGCCCCAGCAGGCTGCCAAACAGGCCAATCAGCACTGCCTCTACCAGAAAGAGCAGCGTGACCTGGCTACCTTTAAGTCCCAGCGTTTTCAATACGGCAATCTCGACCGTGCGACGCCCCACAACCACCAGCATGGTATTGATGATCCCCACACCACCGACGACCATCGCTGCCAACCCCATGATGAGGATGAAGTCGCCAATGGCATCGGCGATAAACTGGTTATCTTCCAGCACCTCATCTCTGGAGCGCAAGGATACACCATAGAAGCTGCGGCGCAGCGAAGACAGGGCTTCCTGTATATCGCTATCTTCTGAAAGCTTCAGGTAAATCTCATCTGGCAATGGTTCCAGACCCAGCAAAGGCATTTGATCCAGGCTGAGGTAAACGTAACCAAAAATCACTGTTTCCGGATTCTGTGTGAAATTCTCCGATTCGGTTGGGATAATGCCACTGACCGTGAAAAACTCCTCGGCACGGCTGAGCCGCACCTGATCCCCGACAGCCACACCTATGCGTGCAGCAGTATTTTCCGCCAGTACAATGTCATCTGAATCCACCAGCAGATCGCGGAGAGGAACACCGGGAGGATCAAGCGCTGTCACTTCGCTGTAAAACGGATACCGATCGGGTTCAATAAAAAACGACGCTGTCAACTGCGGTCGCCCCACCCTACCATCACGTATAGGGGCAATTTGCAGTCGGATGTCGGAAAATGCCGTCGTAACCTCAATATCTCGCGCTGCGGCCCATTCACGAACACGCTCAACAGTACGTGCCGTAAACACCACATTCTTGTCAGGCGTTTCCTCCGTAAGGCCAACAGCCCCGTCCGACATCATCACAATATCGCCGTGATTGAGAGCCGCAATATTGGTGGTCAGCGCATCAGCAATCATCAGTCCCAGCATTCGTAGTGCGACGACCGCTGCGACTCCGGCCGCTACGCAGAACAATGCAAACAACGTCCGCTGCCGGTTGCGCAGCATATCCCTCACGGAATGCACCACATAGAAATGCCACAGATTCATGCCAACTATCCTTCGCCGTCAACCAGACGTCCATCAACCAAAGTCAGGATACGATCCATGCGCTGCGCCACCTGCTGGTCATGAGTAACCAGAATGACGGTTGCCCCTGTCTCGCGCTGTACGTCATCCAGAGCACGCAGCACAACCTCTCCGGAAGCACTATCCAGATTGCCGGTTGGCTCATCCGCCATCAAAAGTGCCGGATTATTCGCCAGTGCCCGAGCAATTGCCACGCGCTGCTGTTCACCGCCAGAAAGCTCCGTAGGCCGATGCTTCAGGCGATCCTTGAGGCCCAACATCTCCAGCAGTTCCTTCGCCCGCTTCTCGGGGGAGAAGCGCTTGTTTCGGGCAAATTGAAGCGGCAGGGCAACGTTCTCCAGAGCCGTCAGGGTAGGCAGTAGATTGAAGAACTGAAAGACAAATCCAATTTTGTCGTTGCGAAGCTCCGCCAACCGCCCTTCCCTCATAGTGGTGACATCGGTGCCGTCGATAAAGATGTGCCCTTCTGTTGGATTATCCAGCCCGCCCATCAGGCCGAGCAGCGTCGACTTACCACTGCCGGACGGCCCCACAATTGCCAGCTTTTCACCCTCATACACCGACATATCTATCCCGCGTAACACATGGATAGTCACACGCCCCAGCGACAGATTCTTCACAACATTTTCCAGACGCAGTACTTCGCGCCGCGCCCCCGTGTCAGTCATACCTGGCTCCTTACAGATAACCCGGTTTTATGGCAATTTATCGGATCACACATATACACATACGCTTCCATCATGTTTGTGTTGCACTGATCGCCCTGCGCGATTATTCTCCAGGCGGCCATTGACGGAAAGCGGTGTCGCAGGTATGTTTGTGATGGATTCAAGCTTATCGCGATCTGTCACAAATCGGTAAAAGGCCCATGCGCAACTTCAAAACCTGGTTCATTCTTGCTGCACTGCTTCTTGCCTTTCAAGTATTGCCCACAGCAGGCGTCAGCGCAGACGGCCCGGAACAATGCCCTCCGGGCGCGGAAAGTGACGGCGGTTGTGTCGCTGTGGCCCAGCTCAGCCCAATTGAGCTTCGTGTACTGAGCCGGGAAATTGCCACACATCCGGCCCCCAATGTAACACCAATCACGCTTGATGAGAACCTTTTACGGAATAACAACTACCAGCGTGTCCTTGAAGCTGTTACCATTTATGATGCGCCTAACGGCAATCCCATAGGTACACTCGATCCCGGTTTCAATTTCTTCACCACAATCAACCGTGTGGATAACTGGGTCGAAGTCAATCCCGGCCAATGGGTGCAGGAAGAATACCTGGGTGGCGCGCGGGTATCAGAGTTCAGGGGCATTCTGATCAACGAGCCTCCGGCGTATCCCTTTGGCTGGCTGCTGCTTGACACACGTCCCAGTGTACGTCCCGGTGCAGAGCCGGAACGGGGCACAGACTGGATACCCCGCTACACCCTGGTCAATCTGTATGCCCGTGTGATCGTTGATGGCTGGGAGTGGTATCTCATCAGCCCGGATCAGTGGGTACACCAAACACGGGTGGGAAAGATCACGCCTGTCGAGCGTCCGGAAGGTGTATCTGGCCATTGGGTGGCCATTGATCTCTATGAGCAAACACTGATAGCTTATGAAGATGATCGCATGGTTTTTGCCACGCTGGTATCTTCCGGACTGCCAGACTGGCCGACCAACGAAGGGCTGTTCCAGATATGGGCACGTCACGAGGAGACTCCGATGAGCGGCGCAGAAGGTGCCCCCGACTTCTACTATCTGGAAGAAGTGCCCTGGACAATGTATTTTGACAATGAAATTGCCTTACATGGCACCTACTGGCACGATGGATTCGGCTACAGACACAGTCACGGCTGCGTCAACCTGACCATCACGGATGCCCATTGGCTCTATCAGTGGACTCAAGGCAGCTACGAAAACGCCTATGTGTATGTCTACAGCAGTGGGGAGTACCGTTAGCAGCGCTTTTCTTTCGCAAGTAACGAGGCCGGGCGCAATTTCTATGGGGGCGCCCGGCCTTTTTTTATTGCTCCCCACCGTCACCTTCGTTATCATCATCGTCGCGGTTACGCCAGAAAGCAGGAATATTTCATGATCACGTGTCCCCCAAACCTCTCTGACCAGCTTACAG
>JALSTC010000260.1 GCA_026983935.1 Ardenticatenia bacterium | reverse complement strand
TGGGCTGCACCCACTTCCCCTTTGCGGCGGCGGCCATCCGGGCCTATGCCGGGCCAGACGTTCAGGTCATCGATCCCAGCCCGGCCATCGCCCGCCAGACGCGCCGCGTGCTGGCGCAGCACGATCTGCTTAACAATGGCCAGACTGTACAGGCGCCATCACGCTACTACACCACAGGCGACCCGGCACGCTTTCTAGAGCTGATCGAGGTGCTGCTCAGCGAATCACCGCCCACCACGCACCTGACATGGATTGACGGCAGGCTGGAAGTTCCTATTACACAGTGAAGCGTCAAATCTTTTTGATCGTCGCCCCGCGCTGATCAAGTGGGAGCGAGCTATCCGGCGGCCTCTTCGCCATCCTCTGAGTCCGGCGCAGCAGACACTTTTTCGGCTTTGGCACGGGCCACCATCTGCATCAGCATGGCCCGCTCAGAAGCAGAAACAGCGACTTTCGTCTCCTCAAACGGCAGCACGCGCCGGGCGTTCTCCGGAGGCTCAAGAGGCAGTATGATGTGAAACGTGCTGCCGGGCATCTGCTCAGGATCGTACCCCGCGCTTTCCACCCAGATGCGCCCGCCGTGCCCTTCGATGATGCCGCGTGCGATGGTCAGACCCAATCCCGGCCCTGCCCCCATGAACTTCGTTGCGCCGGTCGAATGCAGACTGGGATCGGCCACGCGGAAGAACTTTTCGAAGATCAATTCGTGGTGCGCAGGGTCAATGCCGATTCCGGTATCCGCAACCGTGATGTGAATTTCATCCGGGCCATCATCACGGGTTTCCAGGACTGCCCGGATATCAATCATGCCGCCGTCAGGCGTGTATTTGACCGCATTACCGATCACGTTTCCAAATGCCTGCACCAGCCGCTGCATATCGGCTTCAATGCGGGGCAGTGCCCGCAGACCGCGTGCAGAAAGGCTGATCTGGCGGCTGCGCACGGCTTCAGCCAGCGGCTCAACTGCCAGCCGGATGACCCCTTCCATGGTAGTCGGCGCGAAATGCAGATCCATCGCGTCCACATCCAGTTTACTGACATCCAGCATGGCGCTGATCAGCCCTTCCATGCGTTCGGCAGCTTTGCGCAGATTGGCTGTCATCCCGGCCATTTGCGCCGGGTCCAGCATGCCCTGATCGTTGAGCGTTTCAATAATGTCCGTATAGCCGCGAATCTGGGCCAGCGGCGTGCGCAGCTCATGGCTGGCAATGGTGATGAAATCGGTCTTTACCGCATCCAGGCGAGAAAAGTTCGCATTCGCCTCTTCCAGCTCCAGGTTCAAGCGGCGCAGGTCGTCAACCAGCCGGGCATTGCGCAGAGCGATACCGGTCTGATTGGCAATGGTCGCCAGCATTTGCAGGTCAGCATCATCATACGGTCTGTCATTGAGCCTGGCCCCGGCGGCGAGAACGCCGATGGTCTGGCCGTCCACCAGCACCGGTGCATAGGCACTCATCTGCATCCGGGAGAAAAACGCACGCTCATCAGGGGTGACCTCTACATAGGCACGGTCAAAATCAATATCGTACTGGAGCAGTGGCTTCTGTTCAAGAAAAAGGGTCCGGTAAATTGGCCCTTTCGGGTCCAGCTCACCGGGCACGCCCGGAAGTTCTTCGCCGTTGCTGCCCTGCACAGGCTCCAGCAGCACACACCCATCATCATCCACTTTAGCCAGCAGCAGCCCGGCGGGACGCGCACGCAGCACCGAAAAAAGGGTCTGCCTGGCCAGCCGCACGACTTCATCCAGTTCAATGACAGAGGCAATGCGCTGGCTGTATTGACGGAGCACTTCCGTCGGATCGGATGCCGCACCAAAAAGACGGCGGGCCAGTCCTTCCGTGAGATGCCGCAGAGGGACATACAGCGCCGCCACCGCCAGAGCCAGTGCGCCGAGGGCAACAAAATCACGCTCATCTCCAGAGGTCAGTTCCCCGGCCAGGATGAGCGCCCCCAGAATAACAAAAGACGTTACCAGCGTGGCGGCCACAAGGCCCGCGCCCTTCCGCAGGGCACGACGCATATCAAGCACTCGGCGGCTGCTCACACCGTATACTGCGCCCAGAGTTCCGGCCAGTGCAATAAGGCGGCCCGTCTCCGCAAGCAGCGGCGATCCCCCGGTGGGCAGCACCACGCCCAGCAGCACCATCGGAATGATCGTCGCCCAGTACAGCGCCCGGTTGGCAATTTCCGGCAGATACGCCGCATACAGCGCATAAAAGGCCATGATCAACAGCGCAGTACCGATCACGGCCCATCCAGTCAGCGCCAGTATGTCCGCCGGTGCCGCAAAAATCGCCTCATTCACCCGATTTCCCAGCATGGGGCCGCCGCCGACCACATCAAGGCCTATCACCAGCAGCAGCCACAAACCGCCTGCCGCCGGCCACAACCATCTGCCGGGCAGTTTGAGATAGTGAGATGTCAGCGCCCCGAACATGACCAGCATTGCCAGGCTGAGGTAGATGGCAACCGGCGGCCCCCATGCTGTCGGCGCGAGCAGGCTCACGCCGTTCGCAGCCAGCGCCAGCAGCACAACAGGCAGCAGCCAGAGGTACTCGCCGCGCAGCCGGACAGCGCCGCGCAGCGCGATGACAGTCAGGATCAGGTAAATCAGCAGCACGCCCAGATCAACAGCCAGGATTAGCACAGACACGGAATCGCGCACTCCAGCATAGGTTGACTCATCCAGGATATCGCGCCGGGAAGATGTTCTCCCGGGAACAGCCTTACCGAAAAATCGGCGCGAAAGCCCCCGGCTTTAGCCGTGGGAATGAAGCGCCGCCTCTCTGAAAACTGAGCCTGTTGCATGAGACAGCCTCCTGTTGCATAATTGGGTCGGGCGGTAACGTCGGTAGCGTCCGGTCACGTCCGGTGACCACCGGGCAGCCACCGCTGGGCCAGTTACCACTGGGTGGGACACACCCGTGCCGGATAACGCAGCCCCGCTACCCGCCCCATCACGGAGCGGGCAAGGGCAAGCGTCCGTCAGAAGCCCCCGCCTTCAGGCGTGGGGAGTGTCACTTCAAGATGTAGTACGTTCCCTTCTTGGAGCCGATCTTGAGCAGGACACCCTGCTCCACCAGATCGGCCAGATCGAGGCGGACAGTTTCCGCAGAAACATCCGGGCACAGGGCGCGATATTCACGGTTGGTGATCGAACCATGCTCGCGAATATACTGCATGGCCTGGGCCTGGCGGTTATTCAGGGCCTTGCCATCCACAAACATCGGTGCACGCTCACGGGTGTTGTAGAGTGTTACAGTGAAAGAATAGGGCTTGGCCGTGAAGCTGGGCGGCTTGTGTCCGGCCTGTACCATTTCCTCAATCATCCGGTCAATGCCCAGGCCCAGTTCTTCGATGTACCCCCAGTGAAACAGCGCCCCCACCAGACGTGGATTCCGGCTGAAGTGTTCGTCCACAATGTTATCCACGGTGATGTAGCCGGGCAGCCCACCGGGGGAAATCACTTCCAGGCGGTC
>JALSTC010000259.1 GCA_026983935.1 Ardenticatenia bacterium | reverse complement strand
AGCAGCAGGAGAAACATCACGAGATCAACGGCGAAGTGGGTGCCTATGGGCAGCCACAGCGAGCCGCTGAGCACGAACAGGACACCCAGCAGCAGCCCGGCCATCGTGGCATAGAGGAAGTAAAGGCGGGTCAGGGCATGCAGTGCGCCGAAGATCACCGAAGCCAGGATCAGGCCGACTTCCGGCTGGAGTGCCCCCCGGAAGAGCATTTCCTCCGGAAAGGCTGCCAGCAGGCTGAACAGCAGCACATGGCGGAATTCAATGGCTGAGAGATCCAGCGTTTTTTCCAGCAGGGCTATGATCTGCCTGGTGTCCTTCAGACGCTGGCCTGCACGCCATATCGCCAGGGCGAAAATTGTGCCGATGAGAAAGCCGGGCACAAGCTGCCAGCTATCGCCCGGCTGCAGCGTCTGCCAGATATTCTCTCCCCGGATCAGATTGATCCAGATGATCGCGGCCCCCACCATTACAGCACCCAGTCCGATGCCGGCCCGCAGCAGGGCATCCGGATGAATTGGGGGGTGGGGTGCTTCTGATGGGGCTTCGGAGTTGCTGGCATCTGGCTGGCTGATCGTATCGTCGGCCTGATCGGAAGGTGAGATATCGTGTTCTGTGAGCATGGCTGTCCTGTGTGAGGCTCCGTGAGCGATCGGATGAATGTTTTCTGTATCATAACGCATTCGTGCCGCAGGAGGCAGCGTTCGGAAATTTTCCGGGGCAGGGGTATAATATGGATATGGTAAATAAGTTGTTGTCAGTGATTCTCGGGAAGTTGAACTAGTCACTTTCTGTTGCATTGTGTCCTGCATGCGTGCATTCATGGCCCTCAAGTCTCAGCAACGCGCCGGATTTCTGGTCAGGGCCGGTGTAGTGGTCATCCTGGCAGTGATGCTGGGATGGTCGGCCAGCTATCTTTGGGCAGATGCCTCCGTTCCTGCGCCGTCTGCATTGTCCCCCCCATCAGCCTTAAATCAGGCGAACTCGGCTAACGAGTCTGTCTCCATCTTCTTGCCAGTAGACCTGCTCACTGCTGCGCTTCTCCCGGAAAGTGGCCGGGGTGATCCGCCAGCCGGACATGGCAGCATTGGAGATGGCGGTGGCTGGGACGGCACACTGCGCCGGATCGCTGTGCCTGTGCTGATGTACCATTATGTCAGCGTGCCGCCGGAAGACGCCGACATTTACCGGCAGGACTTATCCGTCAGACCGGATGTTTTTCGTGCACAGATGCAGTATCTCGCCGACAACGGCTATACGGTAATCAGCCTTTATGATCTCAATCTGGCGCTGCGTTGGGGAGCCGCACTGCCGCCGCTGCCGGTTGTGCTGACCTTTGACGATGGCTATGTGGACATGTACACAGAAGTCTTCCCCGTGCTGCAGGAATATGGTTATACGGCGACGTTTTTTGTGATCACCTCGCGCCTGGACGAAGGGAATCCTGACTATATCACCTGGGCGCAGGCACGCGAAATGGCGGCGGCGGGCATGAGCATCGAGAGCCACACCAGGGATCATCTGAGCCTGCCGGAACGTGAGCCTGAGTTTCTGTATGATCAGATTCAGGGCAGCATGGAGGACATTGCCGCTCGTACCGGTTACCAGCCGCATTTGTTCTGCTATCCCGGCGGGCGTTGGGATGAGTCCGTGCTGGAATCGCTGCGAGCGATGGGCGTCTGGGCTGCGGTCACGACAGAAGGCGGTATTGAGCAGACGACGGATGCCATACTGCTGCTGCCGCGTGCGCGGGTCAGTGGTGATACGGACATGCCGACATTTGCCGCCCTGCTTCGCTGGGACTGGGATCATGCAGATTCCTGAACGCTGATGAGGATTGATGAGAGGAAACCATGCCTGAGGAGATCGTCAAGACAAACAACACAGGTTCAATGCTGCGGACGATCAGCGATGCGGCGCTGGCGATCACTTCTGAGCTGTCGCTGCCAAGAGTGTTGGAAACGATTGTCAACACGGCCAGAGAGCTGGTCGGGGCGCGTTATGCTGCCCTGGGTGTGCCGGGGCCGAACGGCAAGCTGGAGAAATTCCTGACGGTGGGCATGACCGAGGAAGAACTCCGGCGGATGCCTCATCCGCCAGAAGGGCGTGGGCTGCTGGGGCTGATCCAGTCTGAGTTAAGAACTATCCGTCTGGACGATATGCGGCACTCGCCGTATTTTGCTGGATTCTGCGAGAATCACCCGATAATGATCAGTTTCCTGGGGGTGCCGATTGCGGCACGGGGGGAGATATTGGGGAGCATTTACCTGTGTGACAAAGAGGATGGGACGCCGTTTACCGATGACGACCAGGCTGTTATCGAAATGATGGCCGCTCATGCGGCGGTGGCGATTGAAAACGCCCGTCTGTACCAGCAGGTGCGCCGCCTGGCCGTTCTGGAGGAGCGGGAGCGAATCGGAATGGACCTGCACGACGGGATCATCCAGTCCATTTATGCGGTAGGCCTGACGCTGGAGCACAGCAGCCTGCTGCTGGATGATGATCCTGAGGCCGCCAAAGCCCGCCTGAATTATGCCATCGAGGCGCTCAATCAGACGATCCGCGACATTCGGAACTACATCATGGACCTCCGTCCTCAACGGATGAAAGTGGACGATCTCGGTGAGAGCCTGCGGCAGTTGGTCCGCGAGTTTCATGCCAACACGCTGATCGATATCGATCTGAAATTCAATGGCAATGTGGAAGCCGTGCTCGACGAGAACACGAGCACGGCGCTGTTCCATATCGCACAGGAGGCACTGGCAAACGCTGCCAAGCATGCGGCAGCCAGCGAACTGCGGGTTGAAGTGTCTCGCCTTGACCGCTATGTGCAGTTGATCGTCAGTGATGATGGCATTGGTTTTGAAATTGACGACGTGGATCGCCTGTTGGGGCATGGTCTCTCCAACATGACGCTGCGGGCGCAGGCCGTTGGCGGTCGCCTGGAGTTGAATTCTGCGCCGATGCAGGGCACGACGATAAAGGCACTTTTCCCATTCAGAAAAGAGGAATTAGTCCCATAGATCATGCGACAATGATTCCCGTCCGCTAAGGGGGGGATGATTGTCACTCCACTCGACCTGCATCGCCTGCTATAGTGAACACACATGATTGCGGAAGCGCAATCATAGTTTGTTTACTTTTTCTGGTCCGGGAGGGGCGCATGACAGAGGAAACGGCCCACCTGCTCTTGGTGGACGAAAATGCTGCCGTGCGGCGAGCACTTGTTCTCCGCTTGACTCGCGCCCATGATCTGCAGATTATCGGTGATACGGGTGATCTTGAGACGGCGCTGGAGATCGTTAACGAGCAGCAGCCGGATGTGGTGATTCTCGAAAGCAAGCGGCGAGACGGTGCTGCCCTCAAGTTCTGTCAGCAGGTTCTGGAAGCGCCCGATCCCCCGACCATTGTGATCCTGACCAGCTTTGCCAATGAAGATGAGCGCCTGAGCCTGAAACATTTGGGCATTGAGCACTATCTTCTGAAA
>JALSTC010000258.1 GCA_026983935.1 Ardenticatenia bacterium | reverse complement strand
GGCAGCGCTGGCCTATCTGCCCCTCGCTGCGCAGGAGTCACGTACCGCCGAGTTCGGCGACCCGCCCATTGCCAGCCTGATCACCATCTCCGAGCCGGATGACAGCGGCGTGGTGACGATCACCGGCGCACCAGGGGCGGTTTTCCCCGGCGCAGTGCTGGCCGTTCGCAATATGTACACCGGCGAGACGATCTATCCGCGTGCGGAGGTTACCGGCGCATTTGTGGCGCAGCTTTACGGCCCCGGCAGGACGCCCTTCTGGATCAGCCCTGCCCGACGCATAGATGCTGCCGAACAGAACAGGCCCGGTTCGCTGCCCGGCGGCCCCGGCGTGATTCTGTACGGCCCGCCCTCTGTGCCGGGGACGCTGTTTCCGGCGCTGCCAGCACCAGAAGGCCCCACGACGCCGATCCGGCTGGACGGCGATGCCACCGACTGGGTGGAACTGACCGCGCCCTATCCGGTCGATCTGGGGGAGGGGCGCGGCGGGCTGGTCTATGCGCTGGCGAATCGGGAGAGCCTCTATCTGGCACTCGCGCCGCAGGATGCCGCGCAGGCGCTGCGTGACGATTACGAACGGCTGACAATCAGCCTGGAAGTGGACGAACGGCGGTTTAACGTGGTCCTTGATCCGCGCCGCCGTGATTCTGGCCGTCTGTTTGAAGTGGCTGCCGAAGGGGTCGAGACCGATCTTGGCCCGCTGGGTGGGCTGAGCATTCAGGATGCGGCCATCGAGCTGCGGCTGCCCCGGCTGGCATTCACCGGGGCCTTTGCGCCGATCGCTGTGCGCGGGCTGCGCTTTGATTACGGGCCTGACTCGGCGGCTGTGATCGATCTCTTTTTACTGGCCGAGGAAGTGGACGAGAGCGATTCGCGGACGGTTGATCCGCTGCCTATGCCCGATGACGCAGTTCCTTTTGTCGTCTCGGGGCCGCTTGGCGGCGGCAGCGGCAGATGGCAGGCGCGGGGCCATGTCAGCAGTCAGATGCTCGCGCCCGGCGATTCGCTGCTGTTGGAGATGCAGGTGGTGATGGCTGCACCGCAGATGCCCGGCGATGGCACCGACCTGCGGCTGGGGGCTTCTCTGCGGCTGGAACCGGTGATCGCCGCTTCCGGGGCACAGACCGTTGCCGCCCGCGCAGCAGGCAACGGCTGGGGCGGTGTCCTGACGCCGACCGGCCTGGCCGTGGAAAATGTGGCCGGGGATGTGCGGCTGGGCGAAGTCGGGGCACAGGGGCTGATCGTTGACGGCGAAAGCGGCACGCTGACCTTCACTTTGCAGTGGGCGCTGACGCTGGATGACGACCTGCTGCCCGGCCTCTACGTCCCGGTCGTGGATGGTTTCGCCGCGGTTACCGGCGTAACGGGGACGTGGGCGGATTCCGGCGTGCTGGGGAGCGGCCCCGGTGCGGGCATCGCGGAAACGCGCCTGCCGCTGGCCCTGCAGATCGGTGATGTGCCCGATCGCCGCCTGCTGTGGACGCTGTTCCAGGACACGCCGTCTGCCAGTGGGGCGCGGGGCGTGCTGGCTCAGGAAGACGCCGACGCGGTGGCGCTTTCGGATCGGGTGGCGTTCCCGGCGGCCCGTTATGTGCTGCCGCGCACTGATCCTGCCACCGGCGAGCCGATCTCTTATGCGCTGGAACCCTATCTGCCCGCCATGCTGGGCAACAGCTTTTTTGAGACTGTGCCACCGCTGCTGCAATTCGATTTTGCATCGGGCGAACTGTCGGTGACGGTCACACGGCCCGATGGCTCGACGGATGATCTCGGCACGGTTCCGCTGGCGCAGAATCAGCTTTCGACGGCGTCCCAAAATGAAGCGGAAGCCCTCGGCGCGACTTCGCCGCTGGACGTGTATCGGTTGACGACCCTTGATCCGCGCTTCACGGCTTACACCTTCGAACAGGATGGCCGCCACCTGATCACCGTGACAGGCACGGTCCGTGATGTGTGGGGCAGCTCCTATACCGGCGGCGGGACGTATGTCGTCTGGTTGGCGGAGCCTTTGACGCTGCTGCCCGGTGTGCTGCCGGGCACGCCGTTCGAGGTGGGCGATGCATTTATCCCTTCGCTGACCATCGCCCCGGCATTTCCGGCTGATGTGTCCATCCGGCTGCAGGTGTTCCCGCTGACGGGCGGTGAGCCGATCACTTACGAGGTGGAAGGCACGGCCAATGCCCATGGCTATTTCCATCCGGGGCTGGAGTCCGATCCCTGGCTGCTGGACACGCCCGGCGAGTATGTGGTGGATTACACGGCGACGTATACCGATCCGTTTGGCCGGTTGTGGACGGGCAGTGTGCGCGGGGCGGGCGTGATCGCCACTCCGGAGGGGACGCTGGTCGCACGCGGCGGGCGCTGGCTGGCCAATTCTCCTGCCGATGACCGGCTGGCATGGTACGCGCTGGATCATGCTGCGCCGGATGTGCTGCAGGCGAATCCCGATGCGCACCTGCGCTGGCCGTACCACAGCGGGGATGTACTCTGGTCGCGGGACGGTACGGGCAGCATTCAGGCCGGGCTGCGCCTGACCGATGCCGCTGGCGCGTATGAGTCCTGGCTGGCGGCCCACCTGCCCGATTGGCAGGCGGATGACGGTCTGACGGCCCGCGAGCTGGCGAATGAGGATGAACTGCCGCTGGTCACGCTCGGCCCGGCGGAGAGCCGCATCGGCCCTGCCCTGCAGCCGGACGCGATCGTCAACGAGGCGCGGGCCTATATCAGCGCCGTGCGGCCCGGAATCGCCGTGCGGCAGTTTGTGCTGGGGGATGAAACGCCCGGATTGGTCACCCCCGGCTGGAACTTTGATGATCCGTACAACTACCAGCACGGCGTCGGCGTGAACGGCGACCTGCCGGGTGATTATACGTTTCTGTTCGGCGGCGCGGTGGTGCATAATACCGCGCTCGATCTGCACGAAACGGCCATTTACGGCGCGCTGGCGGTGGTCATTGACCCGGAGGATGAGCGCGGCGACCGTGTTTACCCACCGCTGCGCGGTGCGGCAAACGGGCCGGACGGCGGTCCTCTGCTGACCGTGCCGGGGCAGGTGGATGCCATGTTCTTTGTGCCGACGGGCTTCCGACCGGGGCAGGTCTTCACCGTCGGGGAAACGCTGGCGCTGGCCGGGCAGGTCGCGCCGACGCTGCCCGCGCAGGTCGAGGCCGACGTGATCACGCCCGCCGGGATCACGCTGCCCATCATCGGGCGGGCCAATGCCATCGGCTACTTCCACGATCCGGCGCAGAATTTGCCGTTGGACGAACCCGGCATCTGGCGCATCCGGGTGCGCGTCAGTTATGACGGTCTGACTTCAGCGGGACGGGTGCAGCCGCCCTATCCGGCGGGGGGCGTGCCCGGCGCGGCGGCGGATGAATTCTTCATCTACGTGCTGCCGGAAGATGCGGCAGCGCTTGTGCTGGAATCGCCTCTGCAGGCGGAGACGCTGATCACCCCGGCGTTCCCGTTCAATGTGACTGCTG
>JALSTC010000257.1 GCA_026983935.1 Ardenticatenia bacterium | reverse complement strand
AATTGAAAGGCACCCGCGTATTGTACCGGTTTCTCCTTGTTCCTCAACCTCGGCTATAATATCGGTCTGGCATATCTGAAAACGAGGCACAGATGACCGATCCGAAATGGCTGGAATGGGCCAGGCGCATTCAGGCGATTGCTCGCGCCGGACTGACGTATACCGAAGGCGTCTTTGACCGCGAGCGTTACGAACGGCTGCAAACCATCGCCGCCGAAATCATGGCCGGGTATACCGGGGCGGATATGCAGACTGTTCGCGGCCTGCTGGATAAAGACCTGGGTTATCCCACGCCTAAAGTGGATGTGCGCGGTGCGGTCTTCCGCGACGGCAAAATACTGCTGGTGCAGGAAGCGCTGGATAACAATCGCTGGACGCTGCCGGGCGGCTGGGCGGACATCTACGACACGCCGTCGGAAGCCGTCATCCGTGAGATTTGCGAAGAGTCGGGCTTCCACACACGGGCTGTCAAGCTGTTGGCCGTTTATGACAAAAACAAACAGGGTCATCCGCCGGGGCCGAATTACACGTATAAGCTGTTCTTCCGCTGTGAGATTGTCTCCGGCAAGCCGCGCAGCAGCATTGAAACCAACGGCATCGCCTTCTTTGCCGCAGATGAAATCCCGGAGCTTTCACCGGGCCGTGTGCTGCCGCATCAGATCGCGCGCATGTTTGAGCACTACCACCATCCAGACTGGCCGACCGATTTCGATTAGCCGTTTTAGTTCAGCGGGGGCGCATGATGCAGGTTGACCTCGAACTCTACCGTGAAGACGTGATCGTCTCCGAAAAGCCGCGCATTCGGTTGAGCGTGATTGATATCGGGCCGGAGCGCCCGGAGGGTGTGATCGTGTTTGTGCATGGCTATGGCGGTCATGCCCTGCAGTGGGTTAACCAGATCAAGGCATTCTCGGACCGCTTCCGTGTGCTGGCCCCCGACCTGCGCGGCCACAATCGCAGTGATGCGCCGCACACCCGCTACACCATTGATGAGATCGTCGGGGACCTGTGGGTGATGCTGAAGAAGCTGGGCGTTCAGGAGCCGGTGACGCTGGTCGGGCACAGCTTCGGCGGCGCGGTGGTGACCGAGTTCGCGCTGCGCTACCCGGAGCGTGTCGGACGGCTGGTGCTGATCGCCGCCACCGGCGAGTACCGTCTTGCACCGCTGCTCTCGCAGGTTTTCCGGCTGCCGCTGGCGGTGCTGCGTCCGATTCAGTCGTTGGCCCGGCGCAGCCTGTGGGCACCGGCGCACGTCCTCAAGCCGCTGTATCAAAATACGCTGCGCCGCTGGAACGGCTGGAGTATGTTCCGCGACCTGCGCCTGCCGGTGATGGTCATCCGCGGTGACCGGGATACGGTGTACCCGGCGCGGGACTTCGCGGAGGTGGCGCGCGTCATCCCCAATGCTGAGGATATCAATGTCGGCGCGTCCGGGCACCTGGTGCAGCTCGAACGTGCCGATGCCGTCAACCGGGCACTGGAGCGTTTCCTGAGCGAGAAAGGACGCACCTGGCGGGACACGGTAGGCCAGGCCATCGCCCACGAACGCCCCTGGGTGCGGCATTACGAACCCGGCGTGCCGGTGACGCTCGGCTTCCCGAAGAAGCCGCTGCATCGCCTGCTCGATTCGGCCATCGGTCGCTATGGACGGCGTCCGGCGACGATCTTCGGCGGGCGGGTGCTCTCTTACCGGCAGCTTGGCGCGGAAGTCAACCGTATGGCCAATGCCCTGCGCTCACTGGGGGTGGAGAAGGGCGTGCGCGTGATGCTGCTGCTGCCCAACTGCCCGCAGTTCATCATTGCTTATTACGCTGTCCTGCGGGCGGGCGGGATCGTGGTCAGCACCAGCCCGGTCAATGATCGCGAGGAACTGCTGCGGCAGGTGGATGACTCCGGCGCGGCCTGGCTGATCACGCTGACGCGCTTTCAGGAGATGGCCCGCGCTGCGCTGGAGCGGCCCGCCATGCGCGGCGTGATTTACACCAACATCAAGGACTACCTCGGCCCGATTCGCAAGGCGCTGTTCACCCTGCGGAAGGAGCAGGCAGAAGGCCATCGTCTGGCGCGTCCCCTGCTGCCGGGTGAACAGGTGTGGGGCGGCCTGATGGCAGCGCACCCGCCGACCGAGCCGGGCGTGGATGTCTCGCCGGACGACATAGCGGTCATTCAATACACCGGCGGCACGACCAGCAAACCCAAAGGTGTGATGCTCAGCCATCGGGCGCTGGTGGCGAACACGCTGCAGGTGCGCCATTGGGTCACGAATCTGGAGGAAGGGCGGGAAAAGATGCTGTGTGTGCTGCCCTTCAGCCATATCTACGGCATGACGACAGCCATGAATGTGGCCATCGTGCTGGGTGCGGCGATGATCATCCTGCCGACGTTTGTCACGCTGGAAGTGCTCAAGGCCATCCGCCGCTACAGGCCGACGTTGTTCCCCGGCGTCCCGACGATGTACACCGCCATCAATCAGTTTCGCGGCGTGCGGCGCTACGGCATCAGCAGCATCAAGGCCTGCATCAGCGGCGCTGCCCCTCTCCCTGTTGAGGTGCAGGAAGCCTTTGAGAAGCTGACGCGGGGCCGTCTTGTCGAGGGTTACGGCCTGACGGAAGCCGGGCCGGTGACCCATGCCAATCCCCTGCACGGCCTGCGCAAGGTCGGCACCATCGGCGTGCCGCTGCCCAACACGCTTGCCAGGGTGGTTGACCTGGCGACAGGGAAGGACTGCGCGGCGGGCTGCATCGGGGAGCTGCTGGTCAAGGGACCGCAGCTTATGGACGGCTACTGGGGGATGGGCGAGGAAACCGACAAGACGCTCACGCCGGATGGCTGGCTGCGTACTGGCGATATCGCCCGCATGGACGACGACGGCTATTTCCAGATTATCAGCCGCCGTCAGGATATGATCCTTGCCGGGCGGTATCAGGTCTATCCCCGTGACGTGGAGGAAGTGCTTTACGAGCATCCCGGCGTGCAGGAAGTGGCGGTCGTCGGCCTGTCGCTGCCGAGCGAGGACGGCCAGCGGGTCAAGGCGTATGTGGTGCCGCGCTCCGGGACATCGCTCAGCAAGGATGAATTGATCGCGCTCTGCAAGCGTCGTCTGGAAGAATATGCCGTGCCCTGGGAGATCGAATTTCGGGATGAGCTGCCCAAGTCATTCGTGGGTAAGGTGCTGCGGCGCTTGCTGGTGGAGGAAGAGACACACAAAGCGCATTGATCCGCCGGAAGTAGTTTCCCGGCTCGGAGTGCTGTGCTATGCTGGTGCTGTGTATGATGCAGGACGGGATGAGATGATAGGGGCAGGCGTCTTATGACCACCCAGAGTCAGGATCGACTTATTGGCAAGCACCTGGATGAGTATCGTGTAGATTCCCTGCTGGGGCAGGGCAACATGGCACGTATTTACCTGGCGACGGATGTCCGGCTCAAGCGGAAGGTGGCGATCAAAGTTATTGAAACGGCTTACCAGAACGATCCGGAATACGT
>JALSTC010000256.1 GCA_026983935.1 Ardenticatenia bacterium | reverse complement strand
CTTCTCGATATACTCACGCAGACGGGGCGTGACTTTCACATTTCGAGCGTGAATTTAGACCTCCATGGCTTGCTCCTTTCCGGTACCGTAAAATGAAACAAGGGGCTTGACGAGCGACTAACGTTGCCCGGCAATGCCTGCCTGCCCGGCCACAATGGCCCGGACAGAATGTGCACCGCCGTCTTCGAGCAGGACGGCAGCACATTCACGCATGGTAGCGCCTGTTGTGTAGACATCGTCCACAAGCACGATATCCTGACCTCGCACAGAATCAGCGGCGGCAAGGGCAAAAGCTCCCCGGACGTTTCCCTGCCGCTCGTGGTAGTTCAGCCCGACCTGGCTCCGCGTTGCTCTTACACGCATCAGCACATTGTCTTGCCAGGGCCAGTGCAGTTGTTCAGCGATGACCTGCCCCAGCAGTGCGGCCTGGTTGTAGCCGCGATATTGAAGCCGATCGGTATGCAGGGGAACCGGGATGATAAGTGATGGGGGCCAATGCATCACGGCGATACGTTCCGCCATCAGTTCTCCCAGCGGACGGGCCAGGGCGGTCAGGTGTTCGTATTTCAGGGCATGAACGGCTTTTTGAAGGACACCGCTGAAGTGTCCAATCGCCTGTACGTCATGCAGCGGAGAGACAACAGTTGCGGGCGCATCGGGAGGTGCGATGTTCTGGGTGCATGGGGCACACAGCAGCGTATCCACCCGACCGCACCCGACGCATGCCGGTGGGAAAATGAGATCAAGTGCCGGTGTGAGAATATATTGTTTGAGGAGCGTCCACCCATTGTATAGGACGAACGCTCGCGAACCTGTTTTCACAGGCGCGTGTATTGGTTGCACCAGGTAATCCAGTTCTTAGAACGAGATACCGGTTTCCAGGAGAATAATAACTGATGGCCCCAGCAGCACGATCCAGATAGACGGGAAGATCAGCAGCACCATCGGGATCATCATCTTCACGGGAGCCTGCTGTGCTTTTTCCTGTGCGCGCTGGCGGCGCTTGACACGCATCTGATCGGACTGCACGCGAAGGATGCGTGCCATACTCACGCCGAGCTGCTCCGCCTGGACAATGGCCGCCACAAAAGTTGTCACATCCGGCACATCCAGCCGGGCGGCCATATCGCGCAGGGCCTCACGCCGCAGTTTGCCCAGTGAGATTTCCTGAAGAACACGCCCAAATTCCAGGGCAAGATCGTTATCCCATTTTTCATAGACTCGGCCCATTGCGGAATCAAAGCCAAGCCCGGCTTCAACGCAGATGGTCAGCAGATCGAGGGCATCCGGCAGCGCTTTGACGATGGTATCCTGGCGTCGGCTGATTTTCCCCTTGAGCCAGAGCAGGGGGAAGAAATAGCCGAGTGCTGCTCCGCCGAGGACGAAAAGTATGCCGTTTTGCTGTTTGGTCATCACAACGAAAACCAGGAATGCCAGCACGCCCAGTGCAAGGGTTGCGCCTATGCGCATCCCCAGGAAGGTGGCCGCGTCCATGTTGTTGGGGTTACCGGCCAGTTCAAGCTGATGCCTGGTTTCGGCAAGCTGTCTTTCGGGGGTAAATCGGGTGACGAGATCGATGAGTTTTTTGAACAGCGGCTTGAGCACACGTTCCTGGAAGGGCAGTGAGAGTTCGATCTCTTCCAGTGAACTTGGCAGTTCCCGATCGCCATATTCGGCTAATCGGGCTTGAATCGGATCACGGTCATCTTCGTCTCGCATACCATAGTAGACCAGCCCGCCAATGACAAAGATGCCGAAGACGACCAGAACGATGATCCCAACAGGGCTGATTCCTACCGGCATGAGTTCTGTCTCCTACTCTTGCTCCGGCTGACCGATTTAGTAATCAATGTCCACAATACGCTGGATGGCTGCCGTGCCGATACCGATAAGGCCCAGGCCGATGCCCAGCATTGGCCACCCGCACGTCCGGTTTTCGAACAGTCCAGACATGTAGTTGCGGTTCACGACCATCAGGAAAAGGGCCAGTGCGATCGGCAGGCCGCTGATCAGATAACCGGTGTAGCGTCCCTGAGAAGTCAGCACCCGCACTTCACCCTTGAGCTTGATACGCTCACGGATGGTGTGTCCGATCACATCCAGAATCTCGGCCAGGTTACCACCAACCTCGCGCTGGATGTTGACCGCGGTCACGATCAGATCAAGATCGTCGCTTTCCATGCGTTCGAGCATGTGCTGCAGGGCATCTTCCATGGAAATGCCGATCTGCACTTCCTGCACGACCCGGCGGAATTCGCTGGCCGTTGGATCTGGCGCTTCGTTGGCGATGGCTTCCATAGCCTGAAGAACGCTGTAGCCGGAACGCAGCGAGTTCACCCACAGGCCGATGGTGTCTGGAAGCTGCTGCTCAAACGTGTTAAGGCGTTTGTTCTGTCTGCGGTTGACGTAGATACGTGGAGCGAAAAAACCCACTGCGGCGGAAACAACACCCAGGACTACACTCCCCTGAAAGAGTACGAATGTCCCGATCAAGAAGCCGCCAATTGTTGTGATCACATGCAGCGCCGCATACTCGGCTACCGTGAGTTTCAGGTCTGCCTTGGCTAGCGACAGTTTCCATTTCTGGCCGAACGATCGCTGTGTGAGGATGTTGTCGAGCGTTCGCGTGAGTGCGCTGGGTTCGTTTCTGTCACTTTCAGCCTCTTGATCTGGAATCTCAACGAACGATTCAAAATCTGTGTATCGGCCCAGCCGCTCTTCGATAACGCTTTTGCTCTCAGCACGCATACTGAGGGCACCGGCGATCAAGATGATGATCGCAACCAGCCCGGCTACACCGATAATGATGACATCAGGGCTAAGGTTGTCCATTTGTCACGCTTCCCTGAACTTATCTGTACTGAGAATGGACTGCTTCGAGACGGGATATTGGAGGTTGGCAGGTTGTGTCATGGCTGCCTGTGTCCGATCATCGCACTGCCAATATTATAGCATAAAACCTGATTGCAACGGGGTCGGGACTTTTGTCCTTGCCCCGACCCCGCCCGGCTGCTGGCTAGTAGCGCTGGCCGATGCCAAAAACGGATGGTGGCAGGTGTATGCCGGAGGACTCGATGATTTCCATGAATTTGGGCCGGAGGCCAGTCGGGCGGATGCGCCCGATGACGTTCCCTCCTTCGATACCGGTTTGCTCAAACTCAAAGATATCGGAAAGAACGACAATGTCGCCTTCCATACCTTGCACTTCGGTGATTTTCACGATCTTGCGCGTACCATCGCGCATACGGTCCTGGTGGCAGATAAGATCAACAGCCGAAGCGATCTGCTCGCGGATAGCCCGCACCGGTAGATCCATACCTGACATCAGGCACATGACTTCCAGACGGGCGATGGTGTCACGGGGGCTGTTGGAGTGGAGCGTGGTCAGTGAGCCATCATGGCCTGTGTTCATTGCCTGGAGCATATCCAGGGCTTCCCCGGAGCGGCACTCCCCGACCACAATGCGGTCGGGTCGCATACGGAGACTG
>JALSTC010000255.1 GCA_026983935.1 Ardenticatenia bacterium | reverse complement strand
GATGCGGGAGAAGATCGGGCAGGGTCGGCTGAAGGTCATCGGGTTTTACGGTCATGTGCGCGTGCGCTTTGTGGAGGAGGAAGAAGTCCGGCGCTTCGATCCTGCGCTGCGCTCATTTATCAACGTCAATACGCCAGAAGAACTGGCGGCGGTACGCAGCCAGGACATGGCAGACACGTCGGAATAGTCGGATATACTTCACAACAGGGTTTGTTCACTCTCGTTTACACTCGATGTGATGTTATGTTATACTCCGAATGCAAGTCTCTCTGTTGTGCGAGTGGAAGGAGAAATGACCCCCCTTCAAGACCACACGAGACGTATTTTTCCACAACCGCACCCCTTATAATGCAACGATCGTTTATGATGGAGGAGAGAATCTCAAATGAAGAGCAATCGCATTCTGGCTCTGGCGCTTGTGATGGTGATGCTCCTTAGTCTGGCCCCGATGGCCGGAGCACAGGGCTTCGTGCGCACCTTCGATCTGCCCACCGAACCGGCGACCGAAGGGCCGCTGGCAGGCGTTGATCCCAGCGGCCAGACTGTTGTTTACTGGCATCAGCATCGTGGTGACCGCGAAGAAGCGTTGAACGAAATCATCGCCGACTTCAACGAAGGCAATCCGTGGGGCATCACGGTTGAGGCCAGCAATCAGGGCGGCTATGGCGATATCTACCAGAAGATGGTTGCCGGTATCGCCAGCGGTGAACTGCCCAACCTCGTTGTGGCCTACCAGAATCAGGCGGCGACCTACGAGCTGGACGACGCGCTGGTGGATATGGACGTCTTCGTCAACGACCCGCAGTGGGGCTTCAATGACGAGGAGAAGGCCGACTTCTTCCAGGGCTTCTTCCTGCAGGACATCAGCCCGCAGTTTGGCATCCGCCTTGGCTTCCCGCCCAACCGCTCCATGGAAGTGCTGTACGTCAATCTGGATGGCCTGGCCGAACTCGGCTACGATGCACCGCCGACCACCTGGACGGAATTCGGTGAGATGGCCTGCGCCTGGACGGAGAGCGCTGAGGGGCGTATGGGCTACTCCATTCGCACCGATGCCAGCTTCATCGCCGCGGCGACCTTTGCCCTGGGCGGCGACATTTTCGACTACGAAAATGACGAGTACGTCTACAATGGCGAAGAAACCGTCTACGCCCTGAGCTTCATGCAGGACCTGCTGAACCAGGGCTGCGCTAACCGCATTGCCGAGCGCTATGGCGATCAGAATGACTTCGCCAACCAGGTCAACCTGTTCTACATCGGCTCCAGCTCCGGTCTGCCCTTCGTGCGCTCCGCAATTGCGGAAAGCGAAGCCGGTGACTTCAACTGGAACGTGGCTCCGATCCCCTACGGTGACCTGGGCGCAACTGAACCGACCCAGAACGTTTACGGCGCATCGGTTTCCATCCCGGCGACCACGCCGGAACAGGAACTGGCTGCCTGGCTGTTCGTCCGCTGGTTCACCGAGCCGGAACAGCAGGCTCGCTGGGCGATGGCCAGCAACTACTTCCCCGTTCGCGCGACAACCGCTGAGAATCTGGCCGACTACTTCGCCGACAATCCGCAGTACGCGGCGGCCTTTGATCTGCTGGGCAATACCAAGACCGAGCCGCCCGTGGCCGGGTATGATGTGGTCCGCGACATGGTGGAAGAGCAGGCGTTCTTCGATATCCTGGACGGCGCCGATGTGCAGGAAACGCTGGATGCCATCACCGATGCTGTGAACGAGGTCTACCAGACTCAGTTCCAGCCGTAAGAGACAGCTCGGGTTTTAACTATGGCGGGGGTGGCTCTTTGAGCTGCTCCCGTTTTTTTGTTGCGCGGTCGCCCGATTTGCTATAATGCACGCCGCTGCTGCCGGGCTGTCTGCCTGACACGCCAGCTTTTCCACACTGTTTTGCTCAGCCGATCAAACAAGAGGGAGTGTTCAATGAAGCGTCATATGGCTGTGGTAATGCTGCTGCTTTTATTCCTGGCGTTGAGTTTTACGCTGTCGGTCAATGCGGGTGGCAGCGGTTTTGTGCGCACTTTCGATCTGCCCACCGACCCGGCGTCCGAAGGGCCGCTGGCCGGGGTTGACCCCAGGGGACAGACGGTAACGTACTGGCACCAGCACCGTGGTGACCGTGAGGCCGTACTCAATGAAATGGTGGCCGAATTCAACGAGAATAACCCCTGGGACATCACGGTTGAGGCCAGCAACCAGGGACACTACGGCGAAATCTACCAGAAGATGATCGCCGGGATCGCCAGCGGCGAACTGCCCGATCTGGTGGTGGCCTTTCAGGGGCAGGCGGCGACTTACCAGCTCGATGGTGCGCTGGTGGATATGGATGTTTTTGTCAACGATGCGCAGTGGGGCTTCAACGAGGACGAGCAGACCGACTTCTTCGAAGGATTCTTCCGGCATGATATCAGCCCGCAGTTTGGCATGCGTCTGGGATTCCCGCTCAGCCGCTCGATGGAAATCCTCTATGTCAACATGGATGCGCTGGCCGAACTGGGCTATGATGCGCCGCCGATCACCTGGACGGAGTTTGGCGAGATGGCCTGCGCCTGGACGTCCAGCGGAACGGGCCGGATCGGCTTTGTGATCCGCACCGATGTGAGCTTTGTGGCCGCTGCAACATTCGGCCTCGGTGGGGATATCTTCAACTATGACAGTGACGAATATGTTTACGACAGCGCGGAAACAGTCTATTTCCTGGAATTTTTGCAGGGCCTGCTGGGCGATAACTGTGCTGCTCTGCCCGTAGAGCGGAACAGCGACCGCGCGGATTTTGCCAATCAGGTAGCCCTGTTTTACGTTGGCTCCAGTGCAGCTATTCCCTATGTGAACGCGGCCATCGCGGAAATCGGGTCTGGGGATTTCAACTGGGCTGCCGCGCCGCTGCCCTATGCCGACCTGGGGGCAGAAGCGCCGACGCAGAAGATCAACGGCGCGTCGGTCTCCATACCCGCCACGACCCCGGAGCGAGAGCTGGCCGCATGGCTGTTCGTCCGCTGGTTTGCGGAGCCGGAGCAGCAGGCCCGATGGGCGCAGGTCACCAACTACTTCCCGGTGCGGGCCTCGGCTGAAGAAAGTATGGCCGATTATCTGGCCGACAATCCACAGTATGCCGCCACGTTTCCGTTGCTGGCACGCACGCACGTTGTGCCGCCGCTGGCCGGGTATGATGTGGTGCGTAACATGCTGACGGAGGCTTTTTTCGATATTATGGATGGCGCAGATGTGGAGACCCGGCTTGCCCGGCTGTCAGCGGAAGCGAACACGGTCTACCAGACTCAATTTCAGCCATAAGCGAGATCGGCGTCTGTTACGAAAAACAGCGGGGGCGTCAGTGCCTCCGCTGTTTTGCTATGGCAGCGCAGCCAGATGTGCCTGCACATCGGCCAGCACCAGTGCCAGATCGTCCGGATTATGCACAAAGTCCATTTCGTCGGCGTGCAGGATCAGCACCGGACAGGCCTTCCATCCATCAACCCATTCCTCATAC
>JALSTC010000254.1 GCA_026983935.1 Ardenticatenia bacterium | reverse complement strand
AGCAGGCCGGGGCCATACGCATAACTGCCCCGGCCTGCTCTATCAACCGCCGACAAACCGGCTGGCAAAGATCGCCAGTGTGAGCAAGCTGAAGTTGTACAGAAAATGTGCAGCAATGGCCGCCACTGTCCCGAAGTAATGGCGCGTCCACCCCAGTACCAATCCCACAACGAAGATGATCAGGGCGGCTGGCGTAAACTGATACTGAATATGCGTCAGGGCAAACAGCACAGCCGTCGGCCATAACCCCAATACCGGCTGTAAAGCCCCGCGAAACGCAATTTCCTCCCCTAAAGAAGAAAAAGATGCCACCAGAAAAGCCGCTGTCAGACTGGTCACGCTGCCCGTGATGGCCCGGCTCAATTCCGTTTGCTGCTCAATAACGTTTTGCGGCACAAACAACATCCACACGATAGCCGCACTGAACTGGAAGACCAGCAGCATGACGGCCACGCCAGCCCCCACCGTGATCTCGGTGAACCCGACACGATGCAGCCCCAGCCGCTCAATGGCCGCTTTCCAGGAGCGATCCTGTCCCACACCCACGCCAGCGAATGCGCTGACCAGCAGCATCAGAGCCGTCAGCGCGGCGGAGATCACCAGTCCCGTCTGGCTCAAATCGGTCGCTGCCAGGCCAGACTGCCCACCGGCGAGAATATAGTCAATCACACTCTGCAAAAAGAACAACAGCGCCAGGGCCAGCGCCAGGGCATGAACCGGAGAGTGAGGATCAAAACCGCGAACCCAGGGCCGGGGAACATGATCGGGTTCAGAGGTGACAGATGGCTGAGGGCGCGGGAATAAGCGCAGCAGCGGCCTGCGAAAACGCACGTCGAAAACCAGCAGCCACAGCCACACAGCCGCAGCACCAGCCAGGCCCAGCGCAAAAAGCCCGCGCCGCTGCACCTCGCCATAAGTGCCAAAGCGTTCTGCTGCTGTCGGGTCCTGCGTTACCATACTCAAAGCCGTCAGATAGCTCAATAAGACATAACCCACGAAAGCGATCAGCACCAGCCCCCACAGCCGCAGGAACACCGTGCGTGCAGCCTCTGACTGCTGGCTGCGACGCGCTTCCCAGATGGTCATACCGATGAGCACCGTCGCTGCGATAAAGATGGCGGATTGAATCTCCACGTCCGTCTCCCTGATGATTCAGCATGCAGCAATGCAATAATGATACTCTGTTTCCGTCCTGCTGGATAAATCAAAACTGCACGCGCGCCATATAAAGCACAACGCCTGCATACGTCGTGCAGGCGTCGAACAGCGCGAGGGACAGGCAGCCAGTTGCTGCCCGCTATCTTCCCAGGGGATTCATGGGGGCAATTACATGGATGAAATCATCACGCCCCACGGGGCGGATGACTCCCGGCGCATTTGCACCGCTGCTTTCCAGAAGCACCTGCTCTTCCCGAATCACGCTCAGAACATCGATCAGATAACGCACGTTGAAGCTGATTTCCTGTGAGTCGCCGTCCACCGTCGCGTCCACGATCGCATCTGCATCTCCCCGCTCCAATGAGGTCGCAGCCAGCCGCACCCTGCCCGGCGTTGAGGGGCCATCACCGGGGACGACAATCACTTTGGCATTGTTGTTGGCATCGCGGGCAAAGATTTCGGCCCGTTTACAGGCACGCAGCAGATCGGCAGTGTAGGCTACTGTGCTGGTCGTGAAGCTCTTGGGAATGATGACGTTGTAGTCCGGGAATTTCCCGTCAAGCAGGCTGGAAGCCACATCCACACTCTTCAGATGAAAGATCACCTGATTGCGGCCCGGCGGAATACTGATCAACACCTCCTCATCATCGTCGCTGATAATACGGGCCAGCTCACTCATCGTGCGGGCCGGGATCACCAGTTCAGCGGGCTTCGGCGCACCCAGATCAAGCGACGCAGTACGTACGGACAGCCGATAACCATCAGCCGCGGCCATCGTCAGCGAATCCCCGTCAATGCGGGTGTAGATTCCGGTCAGAATCGGACGGTTGTCGTCTGTGGCTGCTGCAAATACCGTCTGCGTGATCATCTCGCGCAGCACGTCGCCGGGGACGGCAATGCCGGGATCATCGCCAGCTTCGGGGATGGGCGGAAATTCGGCAGCGTCAATCCCCTTGATATTGCTGTTTGTCGCACCGCAGTGCACATGCAGGGTCTGCGTGCGGACGTTCAACTCAAGGTCAACGCGTTCAGGCGAAAGGTTGTTCACCAGATCGGCAAAAGTCCGGGCCGGTACGGTGATGGCGCCATCCTCCTCGATTTTGGCACCGATCCAGGCGGTGATGCCCAATTCGAGGTTGGTGGCAGACAGCTTCAGGCGGCCTTCTTCCGTCTCCAGCTTCACATTACCCAAGACCTGCATGGTCAGACGCGATGGCACAGCCCTGCTGACGATGCCCAGCGCTTTAGCGAGATTTTCCTGTAGAACCGAAACCTTCATACCCGGGTTCTCCTGAATGCAAAATAAACCGCAGATGGCAGCAAATTCAATATTTTCTCAAGCCGTTTGTGCGTAGTATACACAATCCGTGCAGGTGATACAAAGCCCGTTTTGGGATACAGTGCCGTGGGAAAGATCGCGCAACCAGCAGCATCCATCAGCCAAACCGGGCACGCACAGCAGGGTCAGCCGGATCAGGATAGCCATATTCCTTGATCAGCCGGATCAGACTGATCTCCCGCTCGGTGCGATCACCCAGCAGAAGTTCCTGCAGTACGATATCAATGACAAACAGCAGCCGGCTGAAATGGCGAAACTGCCCTTCAAACGCAGTAAAAAACACGGCAAATAACCGCTCACGCAAAGCCACATTGGAAAGGCGGCTTCCCGGCCAGCCCAGAACCCATTCTTCTTTATATGCTGCCATGGTCAGAATATGATCGCGCAAATCAACCAACTGGCTGATCGCCGCCCGCCGATCCTGAGCATCCACCAGGCGATTTGTGCCCCTGTAAGGCGCATTATGCAATGAAGCGCAAACCTCACCCGCCGGAATGGTATTAACCAGACGATGAAGGCTGCGCGACTCAAAACCCAAACCACGCACCAGTGCTTCTGCACATTGTCTGTAGTACGCTTCTCGATCGGGGTTTCCCGCAGAACGATCAATTCGCCAGAGCAACGACAGATAATCGCCAAAAGTGAGTGAAAGCCGGGGTGGGTTTGCCGGACTGTACGTGGATGTCAGTTGGGCGATTCGTTTCTGATCAGCCTGAGTGCTTATCATCGAATGCGATCGTCCTCAGGTAAAACTAATTGGCTCATGAGAGTATAGCAATGCGGCCATTCAAAAGCTACAAGCGTATGAGGCAAAAAGCGGAACGGGCCCCCCTGAAGACATTCAGGGAGGCCCGCCAGCGCCAGAAGTCAGTTTTTCGCTACTGATTGACAGCCGGAGGCGTTGGCATAAACATCATCGGATCGATGACCTGCGCGTTCTCAGGGATCGTGACTTCGACAGGCTCATTGAAATCGCTCAGATCGCCCGTAAGATCGAACGTCAGTGTGAAGG
>JALSTC010000253.1 GCA_026983935.1 Ardenticatenia bacterium | reverse complement strand
GTGCCAGTGACGACGTCGGCGGGCAATCCAGTCCACAACATCATCCAGCCCCAGCACACCCAGTGCCATCCACCAGGGGAGCAGCGCCGCCGTCGAATGGAACAGCCCCCCCCGGTAGCCGGGATAAGCAAACAGCACGGTCATGGCGACGTGCAGCCCGGTAGCATACAGCCAGACCGGCAGCAGCAGCGGGTTACGCCAGCGCCTCACCAGCGCGATCAACAGCAGCGGAGCCAGCACAATCAGCCCTTCGACGGCGATGAATGTACCCAGATTGCCGGTCAGCGCCTCCCAGCGGCTCGCCAGAATGTTCGGCCAGCCCCAGGCCAAAAACTCGCCTGCCGTGATCGTCGGGGGGTAGCGCACGATCTCGTTATAGCCCCGCAGCCAGATCGTGGCCGCGCCTCCAGTTGGCAGCGGTGTGCCAATCACACTCATATTGCGAACGAACCAGGGGAGCATCACCAGAAAATAAGCCAGCAGCCCCCCCGACAGCCAGACAAGCGCCCTGTGTACTGAGTAAGCGTCTTCACCCGTCCGAATCCAGCGAGCAGGCCACAGGGCCACCAGTGCCAGCACGATCAACAGCAGCAGTCCATCCGCACGGGTCAGGTGTGCCAATCCGGCAAGCGCCCCTGCCAGCACAAAACCGCGCCAGTCGCCGCGCCTGCGGCCCAATCCCACCGCCAGCAGACTCAGCGCACCGAACAGACCGAACGGGGTGAATGTGTCGGTCGTCGTCAGGAACGGCGCGTAGTACCCACAGAAGACGGTCAGCAGGCCCGCCGCCCAGGCATGACGCCGACTCCCGCCCAGCACCGCCCCCAGATGAAAAGCCAGCAGTGCCAGCCCGATCCACATCAGCACAAAAATTACCTGCGCTGCCCGGAACGTCCCACCGACCAGGGCCACCAGCAGCGAAGTCAGGGGCATCCAGTACGTATGCGAAGGCGCGGGAAGTGACTCCGGCGCGCCGATGTAAGTCAGTGCAATATAGGGGTCGGTCAGGCCTGCACCGGAGGCCAGCCGTTGCCCGGCGTTGAAGTAGTAGTAGGCATCCGTGTACGTCGGCCCTGGCACAGCAGCAGCAACGATCCCTACCACGACCAGCGCAACCAGAGTCATCAGCGCATAATTCCGACGGCGTGGCATCATCGCATGACCTCATAAACCATGACCGAATCGGACTCAAACGCTGGCGTCAGAAAGTCCACACCCTCCGGCGACCAATCCCCCAACGCCCGTGCCGTGTCATCCATCCAGACGTAGTCGGCCCCGGCATCATGCAGCAGCGCCAGCCGTTCAGCGTCGGTCATACCTGCGTCAAAAAACGCCGCCACTTCTGCCTGCCGCGCCTCAAAGTCCATCGTCTCGATCCAGTGCCCGATGTACGCCCGCCGCCCTGTGAATGCCACGGCTTCGCCGCCTGCCGGGAATGTGCTGAAGATGACGGTCTCCTGCGGCTGCTCTCGCAGCCAATCCAGCGCCGCCAGTTTATCACGGCTCAGGAACAGCAGGGGGCGTGCCGCCGGATTCACCGATCCGATGGACGAAAGCAGAAGCAGGATATGGGTCATCGTGCTGAACAGCAGGCCGGTGGTCAGCGCGATCCGCCACCTGCTGACCGCGCCTCCCCGCGCCAGCCACCAATCCCACGCAGCCAGCAGGCCGACCGCTGCCAGCACAGCCAGCGGGACCTGCACACCCATCAAAAACCGGCGTTGCGTCTGTAAAGGTGCATAGACCAGCAGCGCCGTCAGCAGCACCCACACAATGGGCAGCAGCAAGCGGGCCTCGCGCCGCCGCCACAACACAGCCACGCCTACCGCCGCCGGAATCAGCAGCCAGAAGTAACCCAGCAAATAGTACTGCGGCGGCGGTGAAAGCGTGATGTTCTGGGCCGTGAACGCTCGCCAAACCGGATGACTGTTCAAAGCCGTATAGTCGTAAACCACAACCAGCACGTGCATAAACGCTGCCGGAAGCAGCATAAGGCCCTGCACAAAGTGAAGCCGCTTCCGCCACCAGGCCCATAGAACCATGATCGCCACGATCAGCGCCGTCAGCAGCAGATCGAACGGCTGCAGCATACCGACCAGCAGGCTGAGCGCCGCCAGCCCCAGCGCATTCTTCCACGTCGGCGCGTAAAGCCAGTGCTCAAGAACCAGCATGAAGCCCAGCAAAACGGCAATCGCTGCCGCAAAATGGGGAAAAGTCAGCGCGGCCAGAAACGTATAGGCATCCAGCAGCCAGAATTCTATCGGCGCAAGGGCAGCGGTCCGTGACGGCGCGATCAGATACAACAGCCAGCCCAGCCCACCGGTCACCGTCGCCAGCAGCAGCGCCAGCCAGCGCCCCCGCTCGTCCGGCAGATAGTGGGACACGAACAGCCAGATCGCGATCACCATCGCCAGCACAGACACGATGCGCGCCAGATGATAGACCAGCACGGGTGATAGGGCGAAAAGCCGCGCCAGGTGCCCCAGTGCAATATAAAACGTCTTGGTCAACACGCCGGGATGCGGCTCCGGTGTGAACAGAATCTGATCGCCCCACTCCCCACGCAGGCCGATCTGTATCTTGGCAAGGTGGCTGTTGTAGTCCACCCGTGTCTGCTCGAAAGCATTGCCGGTAAACGCGCCGCCCGGCGGCGCATTGAGACAGCCAACCATGTACGGCAGTGACGCAACCAGCAAGTACAGCACCGCAAACAGCCACACGCGGCGCGGAATGGCCTTCATGGGCTGGCCTCCTCGCAACCCGATCCGGCACGCGCCACATCATCCGGATCGGTGAAGGGAATGACAAGCAGATCAGAGAAAGCAACCGGCTCGCCCTCATGATAGTGCGCCCGCAGCCAGCTCAGGTGGGGATGAGCGTCCACGCCGGGCAGCGCAAGATACTGTGCCTCCTCTTCCGCGAAGATCACAAACCAGACCCGTGCCGCGCCATCGGCAGCAGCAGCGATGCACGGTTCCCCGATGAGACCGAGCACTTCCTGCGTTGGCAGCGCCAGCGTATCCTCCGGACTGCCGGGCCGGTCGGCCATGTAACGCTGCGGCAGGTTACGGGCATAATACACCATCGGCAGCGCCGTCAGCTTGTTGCTGTGGACGATCACGTCACCCTCATCCACCTGCTCGGCCAGCCAGGCAGTGGCCCGGTCAAAGGGCGGATTGGGGAACATGTGCCAGGTGACCTGAAAATAAAAGCCAGCCACAGCCACAACCGCCCATACCCCGATCAGCAGCACACGGATCGGGCCGGGCAGCCCACCGCGCATGAACAGCCACGCCAGCGCGATATACAACACCAAAGCCTGCGTCAGCAGCGCCCGATCCAGATAGACCGGAGTCAATAACTGCGAGGCCAGCCACAGCAGCGCCAGCGAGCCGAAAGCCAGCCACAGCACCCAGCCCAACGCCCGGCGCTCCGCCGCACGCATCCGTCTGCGCCGCACCACAGCTTGAAGCAGCAGAAACACAACCAGCACCAGCCCAACGAAAAACCCAGGCAG
>JALSTC010000252.1 GCA_026983935.1 Ardenticatenia bacterium | reverse complement strand
AAATCATAGATGACCGTCTGCGCCCGCTCCGCTCCGCCGCCGGAATCGTCGAACGTCGCCGCCAGCCCTTCCCAGGCCAGCCGCGCCGCCGCTACCTGCGCCAGATCGGGCTGCCCGGTGTGATTGACCACGTGCACGCTGGCCCCATTGAGCACCAGCCGGTTGGCTGTGGGCGGGGCCAGAAAATCGGCAGCCAGCGCGGCCACGGCTTCCCCTTCCGGCAGCAGCACGGCCTGCCCGTCCGGCGTTGTCCATGAACGGTAGTGCATCCCCCGCTCGAATGTCAGCCGCGCCACATGGGAAACATCCATATTCAGCGCCAGCGGCACAAGCCCGGCCAGCACATCCGGCGTGAAGTTGGTCTCGATGGCGGCGGTCAATGTGTTCCAGGCCTCCGGCAGCGCATCCAGCCAGCCACCATCGCGGATTCGCTGCCCGATGGCCCGCAGGATGTCCTGCTGGCGGCGGCTGCGGTCGAGATCGGTGCTGGTGCGGCGGCTGCGGGCGTACCACAGCGCCAGCCGCCCGTCGAGATGCTGCACACCGACCGGCAGCGTGAGCAGCGCCCAGTCGTCTTCATTGGCCGGATCGCCGCCCGGTCGCAGCGCCCAGTCTTGAAGCGGGCAGTCCACCGTCACATCCACACCGCCCAGCGCGTCAACCAGGGATTCAAAGCCGCTGAAGTCCACGCGGGCGTAATAGGGCGCGTGAATGCCCAGGTTGTAGACGATAGTATCGCGCAGCAGCGCCGCGCCACCGCCGGGATAGCCGGTTATCTCGCCGTGCGCGTAGGCGGTGTTGATCCGATCCATGCCGCGCGTCGGGATGTAGACGAACAGATCACGGGGGATGGAGAGCAGCGTCACCGTGCCTGCCGTGTGATGCACGGCCACCAGCAGCAGGGCATCCGTGCGCCCGAGTCGCGTCGGGTCGGCGGTGTCCATCCCGATCAGCAGGATTACCGTCGTTTCGCCGGAATCCGGCAGCGGCGGCAGCATGGTCGGCACGGCGGTGATCGGTGCTGCCGTGAGAGTCTCCGGCGGGGTAGGCGGGGGCGTATGGCTGGCGGTGGCGGTAAATGTGGGGGACGCGGTCGGCGTCAGGGTGATCGGGGTGGACGTGGCCGTCGGGGTGACGGTCGCCGTGGCGGGCGGCCCGGCCAGCGCGAGGCGCGTCGGTGCGGTATCGGTCTGCGGGGCGAGCGGCGTCAGCGCGGAATCGCCGCCGCAGCCCGCCAGCAGGAGCAGCAGCACGATCGGGATCATCCGGGCGATATGCATGGGCAGGGCCTTTTTCAGGAGGCGGGTCAGCGCACGGCCCTATTATACCGCCGCCCTGCCGCCGGAATGCCCTCACGCCCGGAATAAATTCCAGGGCTGAGGAAAGTCCAGACGAATCCGGACTTCTTGCGCTGTGATCCCGATCCCCGAATTCGGTTTGAATCGGACTTTTCTCTGCTGAGCCTGCGATTTCAATCGCAGGCAAGAGCACGCAGCCATCATCTTCTTCCCGCCACCAGATTGGAATACCCCTGTACCGGCGGCCAAACCTATTGACAAATCGGCGGATTACCTGTAGGCTGTAAATGTCTTATATTGTCTTATTATGTATCTCGTCATGTCTTACCCTTAGACATTATCTTTGCTGCCTGCACGTTATCTATTGCCCGAATCGTTCAAGGAATGCCCGACAGATGGGAATCAGCCGCAGCAGCCATGTCCCACTGTATAAGCAGCTCTATCACATCCTGCGCAGCCAGATCGAGCTTGGCGAATTGAAGACCGGCGACGCCATCCCGACGGAAAAAGAGCTGACCAGGCAGTACGCCGTCAGCCGGGTCACGACGCGCAAGGCGCTCCAGATGCTCGTGGACGAGGGGCTGATCGTACGCCAGCCGGGCAAAGGCTCCTATGTCCATACCACACGCATCGAAGAAGATCAGTCCTCCTTACAGGGCTTTGCCGAGCTGATGGTCGCCCGCCACCCCGAACAGGTGATGGAAGTGCAGCGCTTTGAGATCATCCCGGCGGCGGAAGAAGTCGCCCGTGAGCTTGAACTGGCCGAGGGCGACCGTGTGCTGCGCATCCAGCGCCGCCATATGATCGAAGCGCAGCCCGTCGCCTATGCCGTCATCTATCTGCCCTTTGCGCTGGGCAAGCTGCTAACACCGGAGGAAGTCTCCACCACACCCGTCTATACGCTGCTGACCCGAAAAGCAGGGGTGATCATCAAATCGGCTACCCAGCGCATCCGGGCTATCGCTGCCGACCACTGGATCACCGATGTGCTCGGCATTCCCATCGGCGCGCCGGTGCTCATGGTGCGGCGCGTGACCTATTCCGTGCAGGAACAGCCGCTTGAATACATTCGACTGTACTATCCCGGCGACCGCCACGAACTGGTGATGAATCTGCACCGCACACCGGCCAGCGACAGCCGCTGACAGTCGGCTGCATATGTGATGCGCAGCCGCGGCTCTCAGGGGGGAGAAGATATGCCCGGCATCATTGACGGCCATACCCACATCGGCCTCAAGGACTTTCTGACGGCTTCCATCCCGGCGGAAAAACTAAAGCGGCCTGCCTTTCGTGATCCGATGGAAAATACCATCGAGAATTTGATCGCCCGTATGGACGCCAACAAGGTGGCGATGGCCGTCACCTTCCCTTATCCCCTGGCGGAAGTTGACCGCCTCCGTGCCAATGACTACGTGCTGGCCGCCCATGCGGCCTACCCCGACCGCATCATCCCCTTCGCCCTCATCGGCGATGATGTGGAAACGTGGCTGGCGCTGGGAGTCAGGGGCTTCAAGCAGCAGGACATCCTCTATGCCCCGGAGCGCTTCAATCTGCGGCGGGCGTACCGCCTAATCGCCGCGGCGGGCGTGCCGGTGCTCATCCACTTCCGCGCCGGGGAGGGCTACAGCGTCCCCCAGCAGGCGAAGGCGATTCTGCGGGGCGCTCCCGGTCTCAAGCTGATCGTCGCCCACATGGGGCGGCACACCCCCAACACTGCCGAAAAAGTGGAGGCGGCCCTGCTGGGCCTGCGGGATGAACCCTCCGTCCTGTTCGAGACCTCCACCGTCCGCGATCCGGCGATCATTGCGCGGGCGGTTGAGATCGTCGGCGAAGACCGGGTCATCTTCGGCTCCGATTACCCGTTCAATTCTTCGATAGACGCCGACCCGCTGGCCGAGGAACTGCGGGTCATCGGGCAGGCCGGGCTGCCCACCGCCGTCAGGGAGAAGGTGCTGGGCGGTAATATTCGCGCCCTGCTGGGCATGGAAGAAAGGCTGTCGTCATGAGGGGCATCCGTCTGGCGGAGATCACATGGGAAGAGGCCATCGAGGCCGTCAGCAAATACCCGGTCGCCATGCTGCCCATCGGCGGGGGGACAAAAGAGCACGGCCCGCACCTGCCGCTGGGCACCGACCTGATGGTCGTGGAGGAGCTGGCCCGCCGTGTGGTGGAGGCCGCCCCGGTGATGCTGCTGCCCGCGCTGGCTTATGCCTACTACCCG